>DATAXV010000071.1:0-24992 GCA_036272915.1 Candidatus Dormiibacterota bacterium | reverse complement strand
GTCGTATTTCGAGAGCTGGACTGGCAGCCACGCGCTCACCATCGATGAGAATGGGCATGCGGTCACCCTCTCGAACGAGACCTGGTCATGGCCCAGCAGCGGCGACACCATCTTCCAGGCGCAACTTCCCGCTAATACCGCCAACGACAGCAACTGGACAGTGACCTTCTACGGCCAGTACGGGCAGGACCTGCAGAACGTTCCGTTCACTGTCACGGGCTGCCAGTGCTCTCCCACCCCGTCACCCTCGCCGACGGCGAGCCCCACTCCAACCCCGAGCCCATCACCCAGTCCGAGCCCAACCGCAACCCCTTCGCCCTCACCGACCCCCGGCGGTGGCGGTGGCGCGGGCACGCCCAGCCTGCCTGACACAGGGTTTGGTGGGTAAGGAGAGCCGCAGACAACATGTGGGCAGCTCGAGGTGAGAGCCTTGAGCCATGAGTAGATTCCGCGCTCGGAACGTGCTCCGGTGCGGGATCGGACTGGTCGCGGCGGTGACGCTGGTCACCGCCTGCGGCCAGCCAGCTCAGGCGCACGATAAGCACGTCAAGCGGGTGATCGCGACCATCGAGTCTCCGAGCCCCGGTCCTGCCCGCATCGTGCCCGCCACCCTGGAGATCCCCAAGATCGGGGTCAATGCCACCGTCGAGCAGGTCACGGTGACCAGCCAGAACGCGATGGGCGTGCCCAAGAAGCCGATGGACGTCGGCTGGTACTCGCCCGGCGTGGCCCCCGGTCAGAACGGGGATGCCGTCATCGACGGCCACCTCGACTGGTACGGGGTGCCCAAGGCCGTCTTCTACAACCTCGGCCAGCTGACCGACGGTGATGAGATCGACGTGGTCGCCCAGAACGGCACCAAGCTCCGCTTCCAGGTGACCAGCGAATCCTCGGTCTCATCGTCGTCGCAGCCGCAGGGCCTGTTCTCGACCACCGGCTCGCCCAGGCTGACGCTGATCACCTGCGCGGGCACCTGGGACTCCAAGAGCAGCCAGTACACGCAGCGACTTCTCGTCAACGCCTCCTACATCGGATCTGCCACCTGAACGAACACCAGTCCTGGGACGGAAGCGAGCCGGCCCCCCGATGAGGGGGCCGGCTCTTTTCTGTATCCAGGAAGGCGGTGCGTCGGTCAGACCCCCTGACCCGATCCAGCACGGGTCACCTCACGCTCACCGTATCCGGTCAGGGCGTGCGCCCCGGCATCGAGGAGGGTGGCGGCACCCGGGCCGAGTGAGAGAGCGCCTGAACCCCCGCCCCATGCCCTTCCGATCTGATGCGCCGCGCTCTCATCCCTCAGACCTGGGATCAGTGAGCCCCGTGACGATACCCGCCCACAAAGGAAAGGAGTCGACCCCTGAGGGCCGGCTCCCTTTGACGGCTACGGAAGCGCGATCAGGACTGGCGGAGCCGCTTCCAACCGAATCCGCCGAGCAGACCGAGCAGCGGCAGCGCGAGCAGCGTGGCCCACGGGAAGCCGCCGGCCGGCTGGCCGGTGTTGGGCAGGCCCGGAGGCGTACCGCCACCATTACCACCGCCCGGAGGGGTCGAGGGTGACGGGGACGGGTTCGGCGAGCCACTCGGGGACGGATGAGGAGTCGGCGTCGGGTGTGGCGTCGGCGTCGGATGCGGCGTCGGCGTCGGGTGTGGCGTCGGCGTCGGGTGCGGCGTCGGGTGCGGCGTCGGGTGCGGCGTCGGGTGCGGCGTCGGCGTCGGCGGCGGCGTCGGCGGCGGGGTGTGGTGGCACCGGCAGTTCGGCGGCGTCGTCGGGGGCGGTGGCGGCGTCGGCGGTGGCGACGGCTTCTTGCCGCATGCGCACTGCGGTGTCGCGGCGTATGCGGATCCGACGAACGCGCCCTGCCCGGTACCCAAAGCCGCCGTGCCGAGCAGGAGTGCACCGGCGGCCAGACCGCTGGACACCAGCAGACGACGAAACGAGATAGCCATGCTTACGCTCCTTGGTAGCCGCGAGCCATGCATTTCCCCGCGAGCCGAATTGTGGTACGAGTCCGACGGCATTGTTACAGACAGACAGGGCCTGCTGCAAACAGAATCGCCCGCCAAGAAACAGAGAGCGGCGGTTCCCACGATGAAGGAGCCAGCAAGGGTCCGTTAACAACCGTCGGTAACTGGCGGAAAGTGGCCGCTTTCCGTCCCTGTCCCTCCTGTATAGCGCCGCAGTCACTCTATCCAAGTGCACCTCACCGGTTCGTCCTTACAGGCCCCGGTCGAACCCTGCCGCCACAGTGTGCAGCCCCCATCGAAGGTCGTTTGTAAATGCAGGCTACACAACGGCGCGGCGCTGTCGACAGCGATTGGGCGACGTGCGCGTGAGACCACAGTCGCCGGATCCGCCCGGTGCGTCTCACGATGCGGCACGGGGCGACTGTCGCGGTGCCGCCCGTCTATCCGTCAGCGATTCCCGCAGCTCGCTGCTGTCGGAGGTACTCGTAGACGATGACCGCGCCGGCGACCGCGACGTTGAGCGAATCCTGGCCCGGTGCCATCGGGATGCGCACACGCTCCGTGCAGCCGTCGAGCAGGGACCGGGTCAGGCCGTGCTGCTCGTTGCCGACGACGATGGCGATGGGCGGGCGCAGCGGCGTCTCGTACAGATCGCGGCTGCCGGTGCCGGTGGCCGCGACGACGGTGAAGCCGCGGTCGCGGAGGTTCGCCACCCAGGCACCCGGATCCGAGGTGCGGAAGATGGGCAGCCGTCCGACGGCGCCGCGCGCCGCCCGAACGCAGTGCTTGTGGAGCGGGTCGGCGATGAGATCGGCGACCACCACCGCGTCCATCCCGGCGGCATCGGCGGTGCGGATCAGCATCCCCAGGTTGTTGGGGTTGTGCAGCGTCTCGCCGGCGAGCAGGACGGTCCGGGAGGTGGTGTGGATGCTCATCGCCTCAGGGATGTGGAGCCGGACGGCGGCAAGGACCTCGGGCATGGGTCGGGTCGCGGTCAGGGTCCCGACCATGCTCTCCGATGCCCGCGAGCACTCGACGCCGGCGGCCTGGGCCTGCTTGAGCAGGTCCGCGCCCGGCGCCGACGCCAGCAGCTGACGGGTGTAGACGAGGTGCTCGATGGGGAGGCCGTCGAGCAGCGCCCGCGCCACCAGCGTCCGCCCCTCCGCGCAGAAGAGACCGCGCTCCCAGCGCCCCTCGGTGCGCTCCAGGTCGCGAAGGCAGTCGACGATCGGGTTCCTCTTCGAGAGCACCTCCGGCGCCGAGGGCTCCACCGCGGCGGACTCCGCGACGGTGAGCACCGGGATGGACGAGGCGAGACGGTACCCGACCTCGTGCAGCACCGACTCGTCGAGGTCGACGGCCTCGGGCGGTATCAGGACCGCCAGCCCGGTCTGGAGCGCGTGCTCGGTCGCGGCGCTGAGCGCGCTCAGCCGGCAGTCGACGTCGGCGGCGCCCAGGTCGAGAGGGCCGGCCACGGAGGACCATCCCGGTCCGCCCGGTTCCGACCAGGCCACGGCGCCCGGCTCGGCTCCGGTCCTGGCCGAGAAGACGGTGGCCTCGGGCGGCGGGCTGAAGGCCCAGGCCGGATCCGCCCGTTCCAGCCGGCGCACCGGCCGGGTCCTGGCCGCGCGGAACGACCCCAGCGTCGCGTACCACCGAGTCGCCGGTGGATCGGGCTCCACTCGGAACATCTGCGAGGCGCGGTCGGCGACCCAGGCGCCGGCGCAGAGCAGCCGGCAGCCGCCGCGCGGGAGGGCGAGGAGCACCTCCCGCAGCGCGCGCTCGGAGGTCGCCGCCACCAGCGCTCGACGACCCCGGCCAGAGGTGCCGCAGGCGAGCATGGCCTCCGGCTCCTCACGACCGGCACCGACCACCAGCAGCCCGTCCTCGCCGAGCCCGTCCACGCGGAAGCAGCTCGGCGGCTCGTGGAGCCAGGCCGGTGCCCCCTCGCCGGCCAGGTCGCAGTACCGCCGCCAGGCGTCGGCCAGGAAGCCGTCCGCCCGTTCGCGATCAACGGTCTCGACGGCCATATCGGCGCCGGCGACGACTCAGAGGGACATGCCGAAGAGCAGGCCCCACTTCTCGCCGGCCAGCTCCTCGAAGCCCATGTGGCGGTAGAAGCCGATGGCCCGCACGTTGCGCGCGCCGACGCCGAGGTGGACGCCGCGTGACCCGTTCTCGCCGAGGGCGGTGAGCAGGGTCCGGATCAGCCCGGCGCCGTTGCCCGTGCCCTGCAGGCGGGGAAGGATGTCGATGTGCAGGTGTGAGGGATACCGCTCGAGCAGCTCGGCGGGCGTGCGACTCGGATGGTGGATGGCCCAGACCATCCGCTCGTCGGCCGTCATCTCGTCACGCGGCTTCCCGTCGGGGTCGGTGTAGCGGGCGCGCAGTGGCGGCCACCACTCCTTCTCCAGGCGCTCCTCGAACGCGGCGGTGTCGAGAGCTCCGAGGACGTAGCCGCCCACTCCCTCCCCGTCCTCGACGACGAAGGCGAGATCCGGCTGCAGCGCCCCGTAGGGACCGGCGAAGACGTGGCCGAGCAGCTTCGGATCCGCGTACGCCGCGGTCGCGTCCTCGCCGCTGTCGCCGGTCAGCAGGCAGATGCGATAGAGGTCGGACTGGTCCTCGGGGCGGTAGGCCCGGATCGTCGCCACGTCTCTCGCCTCAGTCCCCGTCGGCGACGACGGAGACCACCCTGCCGGTCTTGGCCGACTCGTAGATGGCGTCCATGAGCCGCGCCTGGCGGAGGCCCAGGAGGGGCGGGCTGGGACTGGTCGCCCTGCCCAGGATGCAGTCGACGAAGTTCTGCTGCAGCGTCGTCACCTCGGGCACCGCAGGGTACTTTACCTTCTCTCCGTTCAGCCAGACATCCATCCAGCCGCCGTAGATGCTGCACTTGGCCGAGCCCTTGGTGCCCTGGATGTAGATGCCCTGCTCCATCACCGTGGCGTCGCCGCTGACGGCGGCGTTGCCGAGCGCGCCGGAGTCGAAGCGCATGGCGACGGTGCCGATGACGTCCACCTCCTGGTCCTTGTTGTCGACGAAGGAGAAGACCTCGGTGGCGGAGAGGCCGGTGAGGAAGAGCATCCCGTTGAACATGTGGGCGCCCGAGTCGTACATGTTGCCGCCGCCGGACAGCTCCAGCTCGGTCCGCCAGGTGCCGCCGACGTGGCGCAGCCAGTTCTGGGTGCAGACGCCGGTGACCAGGTAGATCTCGCCTATATCGCCTCCGGAGATCAGACCCCGGATGTACTGGAACTCCTCGGTGAAGGGCCCGGGGAAGGCGACCGACAGCAGCTTGTTGCGCTCGGTCGCGTGGGCGATCAGGGAGAGGGCGTCCTCGGTCGAGATCACCATCGGCTTCTCGACCAGCACCGCGGCGCCGGCGTCCATGGCGTCGACCGCCTGCTGGTAGTGGTGGGCGTGGGGGGTGACGATCAGCACACCATCCAGCTCGACCTTCTCGAGCAGTTCGCGGTGGTCGGTGAAGGTCGGCGGGACCTTGCCGTCGGGGAACACGTTCTTGCAGAACGCGGCCAGGTTGTCGGGGTGGGTGTCGGCCAGTCCGACGATCTCCGCGTCGGGCACCTTGGTGGTGAAGATCCGACCGTGGTACTGGGCCATCCGCCCACACCCGATAACTCCGATGCGCACGCGGTCCGCCATCCGTTACCCCTCCTCTTCCCTGTAGTGACTGGAGCCGATCGACTGTGTCTGCACGTACACGCTTTCACCCCAGCCTACGCGATCCGCCGAGGGTGGCGGGCAGCGCCCGGCGAGCCTCAGATCCAGTCCTCGAGGGCGGCCATGAAACCGCTGATGTCGTCCCGGTGGAGCACGTGTCCGGCACCCCGAACCGTGCGGAAGGCGAAGCCGACCGAGCGGAGGTGGGCCTGCGATGCGGGAGGGACCAGCGGGCTGCGGTCGGCGAGGACGACGAGGGAGGGGACCTCCGGCCGGGGCGGCGCGAACTCGGTCCCGCTGAGCTCCTCCAGGCACATCGCCGAGTCCGGATCCCAGGCGGCGAAGGAGGAGAGCTCGACGTCGACGTCACGCGGCTCCCAGCCTCGGTGCATGGCCTCGATGTCGGCCCTGCTCATGCGCTTCGGATCAGGACGGCCGGACGGGATCGGGCCGACGTGCCAGGCGGGGTCGAGGTAGATCGCCCGCTGCGGCCTCAGCTCGGAGACGGCGTCGCCGAGCAGCCGGCCGCCCAGCGAGTGGCCGGCCACGAACTCCAGTCCCGCGGGCAGGGTCTCGACGAGGTCGCCGGCCATGGCCGCGACCGAGTAGTCCTTGGAGCGAGGGCTGCGACCGTGGCCGCGGAGGTCGGGGCAGATGACCCGGTAGCCGAGTTCGGCGATGGCGGGGGCGACCCGCCACCAGGTGTCGCGGTCATCGGTGAAGCCGTGCACGAGCGCGCAGAGACGGTCGCCGGTGCCGTGCTCCTTCAGCGCCAGCCGCATGCTCATCTCCGACGATAACCTGATCTGCGCGCATGGAGGGCCGCCTTCTTCTGATCAACGGCTCGCCGGGAACCGGCAAGAGCACGCTGGCCGCCGAGCTCAGCCGGCGCCTGCGGCTGCCCCTGCTGGCCAAGGACACGGTCAAGGAGGCGCTCGCCGGCGCCCTCTGGACGGACGACCGCGAATCCTCCAACCGGCTGGGCGGGGCCACCTTCCCCGTCCTCTACGCCATCGCCCGGGTGCAGGTGGAGCTGGGCCTGGCCGCCGTGCTGGAGGCGCCCTTCCACTGGCGGTGGGCGGGCCCTGAGCTCGGAACCCTGGTCGCGCGGTCGGCGATGATTCTCTGCGAGGCGGACGCCACGACCAGCCTGGCCCGGTACCGGGAGCGAGCTGGGGCTCGCCACCCGGTCCACCTCGACGCCGAGCGGCTGGCCGAGAACTCGGTCCCGGCGGTGGTCGAGCCGCCGCCGGGGACGCTCCCTCTGCTTCGGGTACGGACGGACGACGGCTACGACCCCGGGCTCGATCGCGTCCTCGACTGGTGCCGGACCCAGCTGGACCTTCCGACCACGCCCTGACCCGAGAGGGTCGGAAGGGTCCCGCTCCAGACGAGGTTGTGATGGGTTGGGCGGATGCGCTCTCGCCGGCCCTTCACCGGTCGCCCGCCCGAGGAGCAGAATCATCGTCTTGGCCACTCCCTTCCCGGTCTCCGTGCTCGATCTGGCCCCGGTCGTCACCGGGGAGACGCCGGCGATGGCGCTTCGCAACTCGCTGGACCTGGTCCGGCACGCCGAGGAGTGGGGCTACACCCGCTACTGGGTGGCTGAGCATCACAACATGCCGGCCGTCGCCAGCACCACGCCACCGGTCCTGATCGCCCACCTCGCCGACGCCACCAGCCGCATCCGGGTCGGCTCCGGCGGCGTCATGCTGCCGAATCATCCGCCGCTGGTCGTGGCCGAGCAGTTCGGGATGCTGGAGGCGCTCCACCCCGGCCGCATCGACCTCGGCATCGGCCGGGCGCCGGGCACCGATCCGAACACCGCCAAGGCGCTGCGCCGGGAGGCGGGGACGCTCACCGTTGACGAGTTCCCCGACCAGCTGATGGACCTGATGAGCTTCTTCACCGGCGACTTCCCTGAGGACCACCCTTACCGCCAGATCCGGGCCGTGACCGCCCTCGACAACATGCCGGACTTCTGGCTGCTCGGCTCGAGCGGGTACAGCGCTCAGGTGGCCGGGATCCTGGGCATCCCCTTCGCCTTCGCCCACCACTTCTCCTCCCAGAACACGCTCCCGGCGATGGAGCTCTACCGCGAGCGGTTCCAGGCCTCGCCGAGGCTGAGCGAGCCCTACGCGATGGTCTGCGCCAATGTCATCTGCGCCGACACCGACGAGCGGTCGGAGTGGCTGAGCCAGCCGTCCCGCCTCCACTTCGCCCGGATCCGCCAGGGCCTCAGCCTGCCCTTCCCCAGCCCCGAGGAGGTCGCGGAGACGACCACCGACGCCGACCGGCGGTTCATGGCCGAGCACACCGGGTCGTACATCGTCGGGGATCCGGAGCGGGTCCGGCGGGAACTCGAGGATCTGATGCGAGCGGCGGGAGCCCAGGAGCTGATGATCACGACCACCACCCACGCCCACGCCGACCGGCTCCACAGCTTCGAGCTGCTGGCCCGGACCTTCGGCCTCACCGACTGATCGCTCCCGACCACCTCATCGGAAGACGGCCGGCCACTGCATCAGCGCGAGCATCAGCATCATCGCCGCGGCGATGGCGAGGTGCCCGGTCAATCCGACCAGGTTCGGCGACGCCGCCACGACGCGCTCCCGTGCGGGAGCCGACAGCGGCGCCTCCCGCAGCGATCGGCGAACGTGTTCGGCGATGAAGAGGAGATAGAGGACGAGGCAGACGGCGGTGATCGGCACCACGCCCACCGACCAGAACAGGTAGACCATGCTGGCGTGGACGAAGGCCGTCCAGACCTCGTCCCGGCGGCCGTCGGGCGCGGCCCGGACGGCGCGGACCAGGAAGAGGACGGTGAGGGTGGCGAAGACGACCATGTACGCCCACAGCGGTCCGATCGTCGGAACGGTCCTCAGCATGAGCAGGGACATGGCGATCATCCCCAGCGCGTGGGCGACGCAGCCGAAGCCGTCGGCGAAGGCGCTGTAGCCGGCGATCTCGGCGCGGCGCAGGTGGCGCCACGCGAACGTGCCGAGGACGTAGACCGACAGCACCAGGACCAGCACCAGGGCCAGATCGGTCGCGGATGGACCGCCACGGCCGGCGGCGGCGGGAGCGCTGGACGGGCACCCGGGCATGGCCATGCCCGGCATGCAGTCGTTGCTCACCGCGCCTCCCGGCGTGCGATCCGGAAGTAGTAGGCGATCCTCTCGTCGTAGGTGCCGGCCGGGTCGAGCTCGAGCAGCGAGGACCGCAGGTCGGCCTCGAAGCCGGCCGCCGACGCGCCCATCGCCGCCGGCGACGCGCCGGAGGTCGAGAAGGCGAAGCCGACGAGCTCATCCAGCGTCCACCGGCGGGGCATCGGGATCTCCTGGTCGTCGACCATCACCAGCCCGGCCTCGGTGAGAACCTCCGCCGCGCTCCGCGGGGCGCCGTTCGGCGCGGCCGCGGCCACGGAGGGGCGCCAGCGCCTGATGACCTCCGACACCACCGCGTGCCACGGCTCGGGGCCGGTGAGGACCGTGCTGGAGCCCATGTCGACGAAGACGCCGCCGGGGCGCAGCCACCGTGCCGCCCGCCGGGCGATGCCCACACGGCGCACGCGGTGAAAGGCGTTGGCGATGGAGATGAGGTCGAGGGTGCCCGGCGTGATCGCGAGCTCCTCCGCCCGCGCCACCGCCCAGGCGACGTTGGATGGGCCGGAGAGGGCCGCCTCGTCCCGCCCGGCCGCCACCATCTCCGCCTCCTGGTCGACGGCCAGCACCGACTCGAAATGGGGCGCCAGCGCGGAAGCGGCCTGTCCGGTGCCGCAGCAGAGGTCGAGCGCCCGCCGGCGCCGGCCCAGGCCGGACGCGAGCAGGAGCCGCTCGATCATCGCCCGCGGGTAGCGGGGACGGTATCGGGCGTAGTAGGAGGACGTTCCCAGGTAGAGATCACGCGCGTACGCGGGTTCGTCCGGCTGCCGGTGGTCCATCCTCCTTGCTCCTGCGGGAAGTATGACCTGCGGTTCAGAGGCGCAGGGCGGCGCGCAGCTCGGCGGCGTGGCGCCTGGAGACCGGCACCAGGAAGTGGGGCAGGCCGTGCAGCTCCAGCCCGTAGGTGCCGTTGAAGAAGGTCGAGATGCTGGCCACGTGGCGAATGCGCCTGGTACGCGCCGGCGGCGGTCGTCGTCAACAGTCTCGGCCCGCGGCCGGTCCTGCCCGTGGGCGGGCCCATCTGGGGCGGACCGGCGGCGCCGGCGAGCACCCGACCGGTCGTCTCCGGCTGAACCCTCACTCATCGGCCCCGGGGCGCCGCCGCGTCCCGGCCCCGATGTCACACTCCGGGGCACCCACCTCGTCGACCTTCAGGAGAGACTTAGTGGAGGTTCGCGAGATGTCCCCAGCAGCACCGTTCACGTCCTTCGCCGGTCACATGACCGCGCTCATCACCAGCTTCCGGCGGGACGGCACGGCCGTGGACACGCCGGTGCACATCGCCTTCGACGGCGACCGCGCCTTCATCCGCACATACGAGGCGGCCTGGAAGACGAAGCGGCTGCGCCGCCGGCCCGAGGCCGAGCTCTGGCACTCGAGCAACGGCCGTGAGCCCGCCATCGCCGGCCTCCTCACGCCGAATCGCGCACGGCGCACCGGCCGGCCACTCCGCGTCCGGGCGGTCGAGCTGCATGGCGCCGACGAGCGGCTGGCAGCGACCTCGATCCGGCGCCGGTACCCGGTTCTGCAGCGCCTGCTCATCCCGCTGATGCACCGCTCGATGAGAACCAGGACCGTCCACTTCGAGCTGGTCGCCACGGCCGACGGGGTCCCGGAGACACCGGACGTCGAGACCACGGGTGCCTGATGGGCGGCCCTGACGCCACCTCGGTGGTCGAGCGCGAGCGCCGGCATCTGCTGGCGGTCGCCTACCGCAAGCTCGGGTCGACGGCGGAGGCCGAGGACGCGGTCCAGGAGGCGTTCCTCCGGTGGACCGAGGCCGACCGGGCGGAGATCGAGAATCCCGGCGCCTGGCTGACCACGGTCCTCATCCGCCACTGCCTGGACCGGCTCAAGTCGGCCCGGGCCCGCCGCGAGCTCTATGTCGGCACCTGGCTGCCCGACCCCCTGCTCGAGGAGGAGGGTCCCGGGGTCGATCCCGCCGATCGCGTCACCCTCGACGAGTCGGTGAGCCTGGCCATGCTCGTCGTGCTCGAGACCCTGAGCCCGGCCGAGCGCGCGGTGTTCGTGCTCCACGACGTCTTCGGGCTCAGCTTCGAGGAGGTCTCGGCGATGGTCGGGCGGGCCCCGGCGGCCTGCCGACAGCTGGGATCCCGGGCGAGGCACCATGTCGAGGAGCGCCGCCCCCGCGCCACGGCCGACGCCGGCGAGCAGCGGCGAGTCGTCGCCGCCTTCCTGGAGGCCGCCGGCCGGGGCGACCTCGAGGCGC
The DNA here is from genome assembly GCA_036272915.1 of Candidatus Dormiibacterota bacterium. Classification (GTDB taxonomy): domain Bacteria; phylum Chloroflexota; class Dormibacteria; order Dormibacterales; family Dormibacteraceae; genus DATAXV01. The sequence continues at coordinate 13,949 of DATAXV010000071.1, read as the reverse complement.
TGCTCGAGCTCCTCGACCCGTCGGTCGTGCTGCGCGCCGACAGCGGCGGCAAGGTCCCGGCGGCTCGGCGCCCGGAGTCCGGCGCCGGGCGCGTGGCGGGCATCCTGATGACGGGCAGGCTCTGGTATCCGGGGATGGTGGCGCGGACGGTCTCCGTCAACGGCGGCACCGGCGCCGTCGTCAGCCGAGGCGGCTCGATCCTGGCCGCGGTCGGGGTGACCGTCGCCGACGGCCGCATCACCGAGATCGACATCGTCGTCAACCCGGAGAAGCTGGAGCCGCTGCGGATCGGCGGGGCGGATCCCGAGGCTTCCTGAGCCGCCTCCCTACTCGGTCGGGTCGGCGGCGAGCTGGATCGACAGGGGGGCGAAGCCGTGGCGGCGGTAGAAGCGCAGAGCGCCCTCGTTGTCGGCGTAGGCGGTGACATGGAGGCGGACGGCCCCCCGGTCGCGCGCCCAGGCGGTGAACCGCCCGACCAGGCCGGATCCGACGCCGAGGCCGCGGTGATCGGGCCGGACGTACATGCTCACCAGCTCGGCCCGGGGCACGAGCCACATCGGCGACGCGGCGGAGAAGGCACCGACCAGATGGCCGACGACGGAGCCCTCCCCGACCGCCGCCAGGAGCAGCGCATCCGGATCGCCCAGGAGGTCGGCGACCCAGCCGGCGCCGTGCTCGGCCGGCCAGCCGGGGTTGCGCAGACGGTCGCGGAGCGCACCGTCCTCGGCGAAGAGCCCGGCCGTGGTCGCGGCCAGGCCCTCCATGTCCTCGGCCCGTGCGGGCCGGATCTCGACGCGGGCCATTGCGGAACTCTATCGCGACGCCGGCGCCGGGGGTCCCGGGGTCCTCATCGGCCCCGGGTCCCGGTCCGCCCGGCGTCCGGCGGTCACCAGTCGGAGACCGAGCCATCCTCCCGGTGAAAGATGCGCAGTCCGGCGAGGGTCGCGGGCTGGGCCAGCGCCGCCTCGTCGTCGAGCTCCACGCCGAGCCCGGGCGTGTCGCCCGAGTAGAGGTTGCCGCCCTCGAGGCGCATGTCGGTCTTGACCACGTTGTCGAGCACGCCCGGGCGCCAGCTGAGCTCCTGCACCGCGAAGAGCGGGGTCGAGAGGTCGAAGTGGAGGCAGGCCGCGGTGGACACGGGGCCGAGCGGGTTGTGCGGCACCTGCTCGATGTAGTGCGTCTCGCACCAGCCGGCGATCTTGCGCGCCTCGGTCAGGCCGCCACAGATGCAGAGGTCGACCCGGCAGTAGTCCATCAGGTCCCGCTCCACCAGCTCCTGCCAGTCCCACTTGCTGGCCAGCTGCTCGCCGGTGGCGATCGGCACCGAGATCTGGTTGCGGAGGTGGACGAACTCGTTCGTGTTCTCGGCCCGGATCGGATCCTCGATGAAGAAGGGCCGCATCGGCGCCAGCTCGCGCGCCATCTGCACGGCGTAGGCCGGCGTCGTCCGCTGGTGGAGGTCGACGCAGATCTCGATCTCCTCCCCCAGCGCCTCGCGTAGCGCGGCGAAGGCGTCCACGGTCCAGCGCAGCGCCGGCGCCTGCTCGTAGATGCCCTGCCGCTGGCCGACCTCGCCCTCGGCGACGCCGTACCGGACGAACCGCCAGCCTCCCGCCACCTGCTCTCGGGCGTAGGCGACCATCTGGTCGATCCCGGAGCGGGGGTCGGCACCGCCGCCGGGGCGCTGGACGTGGCAGTAGCACCGCGCGTAGTCGCGGGTCCTGCCCCCGAGCAGGTCGTAGACGGGGACGCCGAGGGCCTTGCCGCGGAGGTCCCAGAGGGCGATGTCGATGGCGGCCACGGCGGCGGAGTGGACGTGGCCGCCGCGGAAGAACTGGCCGCGCCACAGCGTCTGCCAGATGTGCTCGATCCGGGAGGGGTCCATGCCGATCAGGATCGGGCGGTAGGTCTCGACGAGGCCCTTCAGAGCGAGCTCCTTGCCGTTGATCCCCGCCTCGCCGAGCCCGGTCAGGCCCTCGTCCGTGTAGATCTTGACGAAGCTGTAGTTCCGCTCCGGCCGCTCCCGATCGTGGACGAGAAACACCTTGACGTCGCTGATCCTCATGGCTCTATGGTCGCCATGGCCGGGTGCCGCTGGCAAGCGAGCCGCGCCGGGTCAGGCGTCGGCGGGCTCGCGCAGACAGGCCTCGGCCCGCTCCAGGAGCATCGCCCGCTCGGGTCCGTTCCGGGTCAGCGATGCCGCCCGCTTGAACTCCTCGGCCGCCTCCCCGCGCCGGCCCACCCTGGCCAGGAGGTCGCCGCGGACCCCGGGGAGCAGGTGATAGTCCTTCAGCGACGGCTCACCGAGCAGCTGGTCGACCACCTCCAGTCCGGCCTCAGGACCGAAGGCCATCGACAGCGCCACCGCGCGGTTGAGCTCGACCACCGGCGAGGGGGCGACCTGGGAGAGGGCGTCGTAGAGGGCGGCGATCCGGACCCAATCGGTCTCCCCCACCGTGGGCGCCCGGGCGTGACAGGCGGCGATGGCGGCCTGCAGCGAATAGGGGCCGAGGTTGCCCAGCGTCTCGGCCCGCTCCAGGGCGGCCAGACCCCGCCGGACCAGGAGGCGGTCCCACCGGGCGCGGTCCTGATCCCGCAGGAGGACCGGCGCGCCGCCGGGACCGACCCGGGCCCGGAGCCGGGAGGCCTGGATCTCCATCAGGGCGACCAGGCCGTGCACCTCGGTCTCTCCGGGCAGGAGCTCGGCCAGGACCCGGCCCAGGCGGAGGGCGTCCTCACACAGCGCCGGCCGCGTCCAGTCGTCGCCGGCCGTGGCCAGGTAGCCCTCGTTGAAGACCAGGTAGATCACCTCCAGCACGGAGCCGAGCCGCGAGGCCAGGTCGGGACCTCGGGGCACCTCGAAGGGAACGTGGGCCTCGGCCAGCGTCCGCTTGGCCCGGACGACGCGCTGGGCGACGGTGGACTCCCTGACCAGGAAGGCCCTGGCGATCTCGTCGGTGCTCAGCCCCCCGAGCAGGCGCAGCGTCAGGGCGACCCGGGCCTCGGTGGCGAGGACCGGGTGGCAGGAGATGAAGACGAGGCGGAGGAGGTCGTCGCGGAAGTCCTCGCCGTCCTCCTCCTCGCCGGGCTCGATCGCGCCGGCCTCCTCCTCGACCTCGGTCCGGCGACCCAGCTCCTCCTGCTTGCGCTCGAGCCGGCCTCGGCGCCGGATGAGGTCGATCGCGCGGTGCTTGGCGGTCCCCATCAACCAGGCGCCGGGGTTGCGGGGGACGCCCGACTCCGGCCACCGCTCGAGGGCGGCGACCAGAGCGTCCTGGGCCAGTTCCTCGGCGATGCCGACGTCGCCCACGATGCGGGCGAGGCCGGCGATCAGCCGGGGGGACTCGATCCTCCAGACCGCCTCGATGGCGCGACCGGCGTCGGGGGCGGTCACGGGCGGGAGGTGACTATCCGGCGGAGGGCGGGGTCGACAGCTTCCCCGCCTCCTGCACATCGGCCGGGAGGTCGGACATGTCGAAGATCTGGCGGATCTCGATCACCGCGTGCTCATCGTTGACCGGGCACCGCGAGGCCCACTCCACCGCCTCCTCCTTGGACTTGGCCTGGATGATCCAGTAGCCGCCGATCAGCTCCTTGGCCTCGGTGAAGGGGCCGTCGGTGACGACGGCCTTGCCGGCCTTGAACGAGAGCCGCACCCCCTCCCCGGGGGGATGGAGGCCGTCGAGGGCGAGCAGCACGCCAGCCTGGGCCAGCGTCTCGTTGTATCTGGACATCGTCGCCACGTCGCCCGCGGTCGGCATCCAGTCCCGGTCGTCGGGAAGGTTCGGAATCATCAGCATCATGAAGCGCATCGTCTCGTCTCCTTACTCATCTGGATCGTAAGAGCCAGCGCCCGGACCGTACCCGGTCATCGGTTCGCGCTCTCATCCAGGCGTCGAACGAAGCCGCTCAGGATCGACAGCTCTGCCTCTTTTCTTGCAGATCCAGCCGGGGAGTGTAAGAGCAACGTATGGCCGAAAACCGCCGGATTCTGAGGCGATTTGAGTTCATCCAGGGCTCCCAGGCGCCCAGGTCCTGAAACGAATCGGTCCTTTCCAGCGTTTACCGGAAAGAGAACCGCCAAAGATGTGTAAGAATCAGGTCAGAGGAATGGGAAGGTACTCCAGGGCTCTCGTCGGGGTCGTCGTGACCGCGCTTCTCGCGTTCGTGATCGCGGGATGTGCCCGCCCCGACAGGGCATCGCTCACCGGCACCCTCGCCCACCGGGCGACGAGCGCGCATCGGAGCACCGGCCACCACTCCGGCGCCGGCGGTGCCACCCGCACGTCGACGTCCGGGTCCGCGGCGGCCGAATCGCAGGCGTCGCCGGAGCAGGAGACTCCGCAGCCCTACCGGATGCTCTTCGTCGGCGCCAGCATCACGGCCGGCATCGGCGCCACCTCCACCGCGGACTCCTTCCCCTACCTGCTGGGCGCCGAGGTGCGGAAGATGGTGGGGCCGGTCGAGGAGACGGTGGTCGCGACCCCGGGAGCGCCGGTCAGGGTCGCGCTGCGGTGGCCCCTCCCGACCGACCAGGACCTGGTCGTCGTGCACATGGCCACCAACGACTTCCTGCGGGGGACGCCGCTGCCGCTCTACCAGTCCGATCTGCTGACCCTCCTCCGCCGGATCCGCGCCGGATCGCCCCACGCGACCCTGGTCTGTCTCGGCGCCTGGGCCTCTCCCGACCAGCTCAACGTCGACGATCAGGGACCGGCCGCGTACAACCAGGCCGACCAGGCCGACTGCCAGGCGGAGGGCGGGTACTACGTCCCTCTGCAGCGGTTCTTCGGGCAGCGCCGGCTGCACGACCCGATGCCGGTGGGCACCAGCCCCGAGCTCAGGGCCGTCCTCGGCGTCTACCACCTGGGCGGGAGGACGGTGGCCTTCCACCCCAGCGACGCCGGGAACGACGCCATCGCCCAGGCCATCTACGGCGTCCTCGAGCGGAACGACTCGCTGCGGCCGGTGGACATGGGCGGCAGCAACGTCTGATCCACGCCGTCAGCCTTCGGGCTCGCCGCCCGTGCTCTCCGCCGCCCGCTTGACCGCCTCGAGCCGCCGCTCCCAGTTGGAGGCGAGCCGGGCCAGCCACCGCGCCGACAGATCGAGCCGATCCGGACGGACGAGGTAGAGGACCTCCCGTCCCGTCCGCCCGCCGGTGACCAGGCCCGCCCGCTCCAGCATCTGCAGGTGCTTCACCACCGCCTGGCGTGATACCGGCAGCCGGCCGGCGAGGGTGGTCGCGCTGGCCCGGCCCTCCTCGGCGAGGACATCGAGGAGCATCCTCCGGGTCGGGTCCGCCAGCGCGACCAGCACCTCGCCGATCTCACCGTCGCGAGGGTTCACACCTTCGAGCCCTCGGCCTCCGCCCGCACGAGGGCAGTCATCTGCCGCCAGCCCGCGGTGTTGCCCTCGAACGCCTTGCGCCTGGCCTCCTCCGAGGTCGAGAGCGACGCGAACCCGCTCTCCACGACACGGAGCACGGTGGCGCCGTCGGACTCGGACAGCCAGATTTCGACCAGTGTCGAATTGCCGTCGCCGGGGTCCTGGCCGCGGAACTCGCTCGCCCAGCGGAAGGCGGCGTAGCGCTCGGGCTCGATCGACTCGACGCGGACCGCGAACGGACCGAAGCCGGGGTGGTCGACGATTTCCAGGCCCCTCTCCTGCCGGTGCTCGTGGCTCAGGGAATGTCCGTCGCTGATCCACCATCCGGGCTCGGAGACAAGGGCCCAGACCCGCGACGGCGGCGCCGAGATCGTGATCTCCCGCTCGATCCTGTCAGTGCTGCTCATTGGCGTTCCACTCCTTCGACGGCTTGCGGCGTGCTCCGGTTACGTGCAACCCCACGGTAGCACGATATCGAAGAACGTGCAATCCAACGGTAGCACCTGACGGACCGGATTGGTCAGGTGGGAAGGGTGTCGCCGGGGAAGCTGCGGACCGGATGGATCTCGTAGGTGAAGACGCCCGCCCTCACCCCGGGATCCTCCTCCATCAGCTCGCGCACCCGATCGGGATCCGCGTCGTAGATGCCGACGCCGCACAGCGACGTGTCGTCGGCGACCGGGCACACGATCGAGAGCAGGCCGTCGGCGCGATGGGAGAAGTTCCGCCGCCCGTGCTCCCAGACGATCCTCTCGACGCCGTCCATATGACGGTTGGGCCCGTCCTTGAGGAGCACCACGGTGTAGCCGCGGACCGTGGCCAGCGCGCTCCTCATCGTCTCGTCGGTGATCTCGGCCATCTCTCTCCTCACTGTCGATCGGCTGGTGCGGCGCGACTGCTCGACGAGCATCTCGCGGCCGGGCCCTCGGGGGAGAGGCCTTTCCAGAAGCATGATCGCGCCCCTGGCGCTCTTCTCGATCGTCGGCGCGGGACATGGGCCGGGCCGGCTCAGGGTGCGGTCAGGACCAGCGTCGCGTTGTGCCCGCCGAAGCCGGACGAGTTGCTCATCGCGGTGCTCACGCGAACCGGTCGCGACACGTTGGCGACGTAGTCGAGGTCGCACTCCGGGTCCGCGTCCTCCAGGTTGATCGTCGGCGGGACCTCGCCCTCGCGCAGCGCCAGGACGCACGCGATCGCCTCGACGGCGCCGGTCGCCCCGAACATGTGGGCGTGCACCGACTTGGTGGAGCTGATCGGGACCCCGGTCGCGGCGTCCCCGAAGACGGCCTTGATCGCCTTCGTCTCGGCGATGTCGCCCACCCTGGTGGACGTGCCGTGGGCATTGATGTAGTCGACCTGATCGGGAGTCCTGCCGGCCTGCCGGAGCGCCAGCCTCATCGCCCGCGCCGCGCCGTCACCCTCGGGGTGGGGCGCCACGAAGTGGTACATGTCGTTGGTCGCCCCGTAGCCGGCGAGCTCGGCCAGCGGTGAGGCGCCCCTGGCCCTGGCGAACTCGGCATCCTCCAGCACCAGCATCGCCGCGCCCTCCCCCATCACGAAGCCGTCGCGGCCGGCGTCGAACGGCCGGCAGGCGTGGGCGGGGTCGTCGTTGCGCGTGCTGATCGCCTTGATCTGGCAGAAGGCGCCGAAGGCGAGGGCGGTCACGGTCGCCTCCGTACCGCCGGCGAGCATCGCCCGGGCGCCGCCGCGCCGGATGATCTCGGCCGCCTCGCCGAGCGCGTGGGTCGACGACGAGCAGGCGCTGACCAGCGCGTAGTTGGGGCCGCCGGCGCGGGTGTGCATGGCGACGACGCCCGACGCCATGTTGGTGATCATCATCGGCGCGGTGAAGGGGGACATCCGGCGGGGACCCCGCTCGATCATCGCCGTGTGCCCGCGCTCGATCTCCTCCAGCCCGCTCGCCGCGGTGGCGACGATGACACCGATGTGGTCGGGGTCGTGCTCGGCCGGGTCGAAGCCGGCGTGGGCCAGCGCCCGGCGGGAGGCGGCCAGCGCGAACTGGCAGGAGCGGCTGAGGTGGCGGGCGCTCTTCCGGTCCATGTGCTCCTCCGGCTCGAAGTCCCTAACCTCGGCCGCGATCCGGCTCGGGAACCCGCTGGCGTCGAAGCGCGTGACCGGGCCCACCCCGCCGCGGCCGGCGAGGAGGTTCGACCAGAGCGTGTCCAGGTCGTGCCCGACCGGCGTGATGACACCCATGCCGGTGATGACGACGCGCCGCTGCCGGTGTGAGTTTGAATTACCAACTGACATGCCCAGATCATATCCGGCCGGCCTCGCGCGGGTTGGTTTGATGTGCCAACCTAGTCCTGTGACGAATCGGGGGCGGCCGTGCTCGGTCGCGTCGGCGCTGGAGATCCTGGGCGAGCGGTGGTCGCTGCTCGTGATCCGCGAGCTCTTCTACGGCAACCACCGCTTCGACGCGATCGCCCGCAACACCGGCGCGCCCCGCGATGTGCTGACCGCCCGGCTGCGCTCCCTTGAGGCCTCGGGGATCGTGGCCCGCGTCCGCTACAGCGAGCGCCCGCCCCGGTACGAGTACGTGCTGACCGAGGCCGGTCGCGAGCTCGAGCACGTCCTCCGGGCACTGGTCGAATGGGGCGACCGCTGGGCCGTCGACTCGCCGCCGGTCCGCTTCCGGCACCGCGACCATCCCTTCCACCCCGCGCACGTCTGCGACGCCTGCGGGGAGCCCGTCTCCCACGAGGACGTCACCGCCGAGGTGCTCGCCCCGGGCTGGAACCTGCGAGGCCCGATCCGGCCGCCGGACCGGGCATCGGCCGCGATCGGGATCAGGCGAGGGTCCGCAGGAGACGCCTGACGGTGGCGACGGCCCAGCGCCCACGGGGCGAGTCGGGCTCGTAGAAGCGGAGCTTCTCGAAGAGCAGGACGGCCATCAGATAGAAGCGCCCCAGAAGGTCCTCGGACCCGTGCTCGGCGCCATAGCCGGCCCAGAAGCGAGCCAGGTCGAATCCTTGCCGGTCCCACGGGTAGTCGGCGAAGTAGTACCGGATCCAGGCCAGCTCCCAAAGGGGGTCGCCCACCATCGACTCGGTGTAGTCGAGGATGGCCCGGATCCGTCCCGACCGGCGATCGATGAGCATGTTGCCGGTGTGCATGACATCACCCATATGGAGCAGGCGCCGGGGGCGTGACGCGAACCCCTCCCCCAGGCGGCGGGGAAGGGAGGACAGAAGTCCGGCCTCCTCGGCGTCGAGATAGCCGAGGGCGAGGTACCGCTCGGCGGCGACGTCGCAGTGGAAGAAGGACGCCCAGTCGGAGCTGACCGGCCCGAGCCCGGGCAGGGTGTGGGCGCGATGTTCGAGATCGTCGCCGAGGAAGCCGTAGTCGCCCTCGAAGCCGAGGCCGTGGATGCGTCCGAGCAGCTCGCCGAACTCCGCCTCGTCGTAGGGGCAGGGCTCCCCCGGCCCCCACTCCGCGGGAACGCCCTCCACCCATTCCCAGATGGCGCAGGCCTCACCCTCCGGCCCCGCCGCCGGACCGAAGGCGATCAGCTCGGGCACGGGCAAGCCGGCCGCCCGGAGAAGCGCGTGGAAGCGGATCCCGACCGGGCTTCCGGGGCGCCGCTTCACCGTCAGCAGCATCCGGTCGGCGCCGAGCCGCAGTCGGAAGGTGGTCGAGTCGGCACCGCCGGCTGGTGGCCGGAAGCGCTGGCATCCGGAGGGAGCCCGGCCGAGCAGCGCGGTGGCGACGGCTCGAGCCTGTGGTGTCGTGATCACGCGGCGCCACCGGGCGACGTCCGCAGGCGGCGCGGCTCCCTCACCGGCAGTAGGTCGCCGGGTCCAGGCTGAAGGCGAGCCCCTGCCAGCCGGCGTCCCCGAGATCCCTCCGCGAGCGGTTCTCTCTCGCGATCCGCCGGTATTCGCCGAGCGCGGTGACATCGTCGAGGCCGGCGGTGTCGAGATCCAGGTGCTCGGCCAGCAGCTCGCAGCGAAGCGCCCGCACCGCCTCGGGATCCCAGAACGACGCGTTCAGCTCCGAGTTGGCGAAGAGCGACGCCCTGTGGAGATTGCAGGAGCCGATGGTTGCCCAGGCGTCGTCGACGAGCATGACCTTGGCGTGCACGTACACGTCGGCTCGGTCGCCGCGCCCGGTCGGCCCGGCGATGCCGGCGAGGGCGAAGTGCTCGTACCGGCCGAGCGCGCGCATCCGGTCGTCGAAGCTCCGCATCTCCGGCCTCCCTCTGGCCGCGCGCGCCTGGTCCTCGGGCTCGGACGGCACCAGGACGACGACTCCCACGCCGCGTTCGAGCGCCTGGTCGAGCGCGAGGACGATCTCGGCGACCTCGAGAGCCTGGTTCTCGATGTAGATCGAGCGGCGGGCGGCGCCGATGGCTAGCAGGTACTGGTCGAGGATCGTGCGCTCGCCCGCCGCGATCTCGAAGGAGACGCCGCCGGGGGCGGGTTCGCCGACGCGGTAGCGGCCGGCATGGACCGTGCGCTGGATCTGAACCAAGCCCGGTCCCCTTGAGCCGGTGAGGCACGTCGGGAAGGGCAGTTGGTCGCCGCCGCCGGGGCCCCAGACGCCGTCCTCGCACGCCCGGTCGCTGGCCTCGTTCCAGCGCTGGACGAAGTTGTGGTGGACATCGGTCGCGGCGGGTCCGGTGACCTCGAGGTAGATGTCGTGAACCTGATCCTCCCCGACATGACCGGGGGACACGACAGCGCGCGGGTTGAGGTTGATCCCTCCCACGAAGGCGGTCTCCGACTGTTGCCCCGCATCCACCAGCCAGGATTTCTGATGCTGGCAGTACGGGCCGTGAGCGCGGTCCCAGCGGACGCTGAATCCCGCCCCGCGCGCGGCGAGCACCTCGCGCTGCTCCGGCGTCCCCGAGAAGACGCCGGGGCCGAAATGGCTCGACTCCGGATTGAGCCCCCAGAAGAGCACCCGGACGTCCAGGCCTCGTGCCGCCGCCCCATCCAGCAGATCGAAGAAGGAACCACGACCATCGGGCATCAGAAAGCCCGGCCTCAGGAAGGCCACGGTCACCCAGACGCTGTGGCGAGCCGTCTCGACGGCCTCGCAGATCCGGCGGAAGGCCGGCTCACCGTCGACGAGTGGCCGCACCGCGTTGCCGTCCCGCACCGGATACGAGCCGGATTCCGCGAAGGGAACGTGTCGAGCGGCCGGGTCAACGTCATCCCTCACGGTCGGCGATCCACCTCGTCGGTCTCGGTCCGTCAGGCTTTCCGCGTCGCCAGGAGCCGGTCGACAACCGGCGGCGCCACGGCGATGAGGATCCAGGAGTAGGTGGCGGCGCTGGTGCTCCACCAGGAGAGGGCGATCGAGAGGGCCATCACGACCGGGACCACGGCCGTGCGCACGGCTCCCTCTCGCGCCCCGGGACCGGAGATCAGGACGCCCTTGCGCCGGCCGACGACGGCCATCGCCTGGGTGGACAGGCTGGCGAGCAGGAGGTTGACGGCGAAGATGTCGACGGCCAGCGGGTTCTGCGTGTAGGCGCCGAGCAGATCGCTGGTGAAGGGCATCACGGTGATGGTGAAGAGGAAGGCGAAGTTCCACCATTCGAGAACACTCTCCTCGTCGGAGGCCCGGCGGAAGATCCGGCGGTGGACGCCCCAGAACTGGGCGATCACATAGAAGGAGATGACGTAGCTGACCAGCTGTCCGCCGCCCTTGCCGAGCTGTGTCGCCAGCTCGGAGGCGGAATTCGGGTTGCGGAGCTGGTCCGGGACGTGCAGCTGCAGGACGAGCAGCGTGAGGGAGATGGCGACGACCGCGTCGGAGAGACTGATCAGGCGGCCGATGCCCGGCTCGCGATCAGGTCGGCTGGAGTCGGGTTCAGACGACATCGTTCCTCATAGATACACGGCCTCGTCTCTTCGCGCCAATCCCCCGACCGCGCTGGACGCCTGCGACCGACCGGCGCCCCCACCGCATCTTCGACCGAGCTTCTGCTTTTCGGCCAGGTCTCCTGTGGTCCGTCGCAGATGGCGAGCTCCTGGCGGACGCGTGAGGCGAACACCCAGCCTCCCGCCTTCGGTCGCCGCGGCCGTCACGCGATCGAGGCCGCACGCACGCCGCGGCCTTGCTAGTTGGAGAGCCGACCGAAGACCACCAGGTTCTGCGAGTACTTGCCGATGGCGGAGTTCCAGGTCCCGGCGCAGGTCAGCAGGCGCAGCTCCGGAAACGGCGTCGGCCCGTAGACCTCCTGCGACGGGAAGTTCTGCTGGCTGACGGCCTGGATCCTGTAGACGTCGAAGGTGATGGTGGTGCCGTCCGCGCGACTGATCAGGATCGTGTCTCCGACCTGGACCTGGGACAGCCGCCAGAAGATCGCCGGGCCGGTGTAGGTGTCGAGGTGGCCGGCTATGATCGCCGGCCCGACGTCGCCGGGCGCCGGGCTCGCCGGGTACCAGCCGGGTACCCATGGATTCGGCGGTGCCGACGGCTGGTCGGTGGAGTTCACCGCGAGCTGGGTCAGCTGGGTGTTGAGGTCGATGCTGGGGATCTGAATGCGGACCGGGAGCGCCGCCGTCGGCGGGATGATCGCCGGCTGCGCGGATGGGGCGGGCTTCGGAGGCGGCGACCGGCGCGCGGTCGCTCCTTGCGCCGCGGCGGCGGCCCCGCACGAGACCGCCATCGCCATAACGCCGAAGAGGGCGACGGCACCTGTCAGGTGCCGCCACCCCTGCCGAAGCGACGGGCTCAAAGTCCTAGCGTGCGCGAGCCCGAAGCTGAGTCAGACCGAGGCCTCCGGCGGCCAGGAGCAGCACGCCGGCAAGCGCCGCGGGCACGAACGGCGAGGTGCCGTGGTTCGGAATGGAGAGGCCACCCTCACCCGTGCCCGGACCACCGGACATGCTGGCGCCGGCCGAGTCGTTGACGAGGAGCAGGCCGTAGGCGGCCGATGCGCCGTTGCCGATGCCGAAGGCGGTGTAGACGTCTCCGGACACGAGCGTGGCCGTCGCGCTGAAGGCTGCCGTGTTCGAGTTCATCGGCGCGACGCCGAAGGTGTAGCTCCCCGCCGGCACCGCCGCGAACTGGGTGGCCGCCTCGAAGGCGAGACCGGGGAACACCGGCTTGCCGCCGGCGAGGATGTTGGCCGGGGAGGGCGCCGCCACGGCGGCGTGAATCGCGCGGATCTTGGCGTCACCCGACGGCGGGGCGCCGAGGTCGTCCTGGAAGATCTCGCCCATGATCTTGGAGAGCGGCCCGAGGACTCCGAAGGTGTAGTACTCGTCGGTGTTGACGGTCTCCGACACGTTGATCAGAGCCTTCGTGGAACCGACGTCGGTGACCTTGAACTGGTCTGACCCGACCGCCACGGGAAGGTAGTCGGAGACGGACTTGTACGCCGCCGCCGAGACCAGCTTGGTGCCGTTGACGTAGACGTCGACGGCGGGCGCGTCGGGGGAGAGCGCGGCGACGCGCACGTAGGCGTCGCTCTGAGCTCCCGCCGCGAGGGGCTGGGCGGCGAACGAGACAAGGAGCGATACCGCCGCCAGCATCGGTGCCACCGTCAGAACCCGCAGCCATTGCATGGACGTGCGTCGTGCCATCTTGTCTCCCATCCTCTAGACGAAGGGCTTGGTCTTGTCCGGGGCGTCGTCCGGCGCCCTGCAGTACGGTTCTGTTGGCCCGGTCTATCTTCGTGACTCTCACGGTCCAATGTCGCTGGGAGATTGGTCCCTCCGGCGGGATCGGTGGTTCCGCACGAGGTGGGCATAAGTCCCGATCTCGATCCCGGTGATCACGACTCGCTTCGCCTGAGGACGTCGCCGCGGACGCGACGGGCGAGGACCTGGTGACGCTCAGCCGCGCTTCCCGCCTCCAAGCGAGCGTTCCGGCGGCAGAGGCCCGAGCTGGTCATAGACGTACTACGAAGGGTCCCGATCTCCGCGCACCCCAGGCAATATGGCTTGGTGAGCGGTCACGGCATCGAGGAGCGAGGGAACCTGGTCGTCAAGCGATTTCGGGGGTGTGACCAGGGTAAGCACGAACGCGAGTGGCGGGCCCTGACCCTGCTTGCCGAGTATGCTCCGGGGCTGGCGCCGAGCCCCGTACGGGCTGATCTGGACGACACCTCTGCGACAATCCTGATGTCACGTGTCGACGGCATGCCACTGCGCGGCAGCCGGGTGCGCCCGGAGCAGATCACTGCCCTGGCGAGCACTGTGACAAAACTGCAGGATGCGATACCGAGTCGCCTCCTTGCACAGCTTCCCGCCGTGACCTGGGATCAGACCTATGCCGTGGAGGAGATCCGCACCTGGTGCGCGCAACCGCTGCCGGAGTCAACCGCCCATGCGGTCGTCCGCGCTCGGAAGGAGGGCTCGCGGTGGTTGGACCGATCGACGTTTGCAGTATCGACCGCGCCCGTGTTCTGTAACGGCGACGGAAACCTCGCCAACTACCTATGGGACGGAAGTCGCGTTCACGTCGTCGACTTCGAGTACTCGGGGAGGAACGACCGGACAATGGCCCTGGCAGAGATCGCCGAGCATGTCTCCAGCTGGGTAGACACCGACTTCGACGTCTCGTACTTTCTCGGTCACTTC
>DATAXV010000070.1:0-25252 GCA_036272915.1 Candidatus Dormiibacterota bacterium | reverse complement strand
CGACCTCGTCGACGTATCGGGCAGTCCTTCTGGCGATCCCGACAGGGCGCCGCGGCACAGCATAGCGGCTGTGGCCACCTGACGTCTGAACCGCCGGAGAGACGACGCCGAGCCATGTGTCCGGACATGGAGCGATCCGGGCCGCGACGGCAGCCCGGATCTCTCCGGTTCGGGTGGGTCCGCCGAGGAGCCTTCGCCCTGGCGGGGTCAGAGTCCGAGCTGGCCGAGAAGTCCTCCGACGATGCCGCGGATCGGAGACGGGCTCGGCGACGGTGCCACCGGTGCCAGCGTCGGCGCCGGGGTGGCGGGCACCAGGGTCGGGGTCGCGACCGGAGTCGGCACCGGCGTCGCCTCGGGCGTCGCCGCCGGCGTCGCGGTCGGGGTCGGGGTCGGGGTCGCCAGCCTCGAGCCGGAGCCGAAGAGCGTACCCGACGAGTTCATCGTTCCCGCCGACAGCGCCGGCGGGGTCTGCGCCCCGGCCGGGGTCGCGTTCGCCACCGGGACGCCGCGTTGCGGGGAGCCCGCGGCGGCGGTCGGCGACGGCGTGATCGAGCCCGCCCACGACCGCGAGGCCGGAATCCCGCCGACGGTCCCGATCCGGCTGGCCAGCCCGCTCCCGGCCGGCGCCGGATGGGAGGCGAGGCTGCCCCACACCAGGCCCGCCACGGCCATCCCGACCAGCACCGCCGTGACCGGCAGCGAGGCCCTGGCCACGCCGCCGCGCCGCCGTACCCAGCGGCCGCGGCGCTGCTCGAGGCCGGCGGCGTCGCTGAGGGCGGGGATGACCCACGCGGGGAACTCGCGCTGGCCGGTGCGCCAGGCCCCGAGCTCGGCGGTGGGGATGCTGACATCGGTCGCCCGACCGAGCATCTCCGCCAGCTCGGCGTCGGTCAGCCCGGTCGCCGCGCAGGCCTGATCCAGGCTGTCGGCGACACGAACCTGATAGGGATTCGAGGGCGTCGAGATACCCTCCGGACGTAACCCTCCAACCGTGCTCATATGACGCTGTCCTCCCGGCTCCCGCAGCCAATGCTCGAAACGGCTCATGAAGGCCGAACCGTTCGCTAGCGGCGCAGTTTAGCGAGTGGATCGATCAGGCGTCAATGTGGTTTTGAAAGTATTCCCGGCTGGCCTTGGCCCCGAACAGGAGCCAGGCGATGAGCGCGGCCAGGCCCATCGGCAGCAATCCCTCGGGCAGATCGACCAGCCCGGAGGCGAAGGCGACCATGCAGACCGCTGTCGCCAGCACCCTGCCCAGGCCCGGCCCGCGGCGGACGGTGAGGGTCGCGGCGACGGCGACGGCGGCGACGATCAGGGCCAGCCCGCCGTGGAGACCAAGGTCGCGGGCAGCCTGCACGTGGCCGCTCTCGACCAGCAGGACGACACCCCAGATCGCGTCGA
The DNA here is from genome assembly GCA_036272915.1 of Candidatus Dormiibacterota bacterium. GTDB lineage: Bacteria > Chloroflexota > Dormibacteria > Dormibacterales > Dormibacteraceae > DATAXV01. Next base: position 23,851 of record DATAXV010000070.1, on the reverse strand, counting down.
CGGCGGCGGTGATGCCGAGCAGGGCGGCGGCGGCGGTGACCTGCGCGGGCGGACCTGTCCTCCGGCGGCGCTCCCTGTCCGGCGGCATCCCGCCGGCCTCCTCATCAGCCATCCCCGAGATCCTGACACGACATGCACGAAAGCGGAAGGGAAGGTCCTGAAAGATAATGCTCACTGTGAGCCAAGCCTTCGACGACCACGTGCTGGAGCGTATCAACCGGTTCCGGGTCGAGACCCCCTCCTGGGGCTACGGCGATTCGGGCACCCGCTTCAAGGTCTTCCCCCAGGCCGGGGCGGCCCGAACCGTCGAGGAGAAGCTGGCCGACGCGGGCATGGTCAACCGTCTGACCGGGATCTGCCCCAGCGTCGCCCTGCACATCCCCTGGGATCGAGTCGACGACTGGCAGGCGCTGGGCGAGGTCGCTCGGTCCCATGGTGTTCGCCTGGGCGCCATCAACCCCAACCTCTTCCAGGACCAGGACTACCGGCTGGGAAGTCTCTGCCACCCCTCCGAGCGGGTGCGGCGGAAGGCGATCGACCACGTCCTCGAATGCGTCGAGATCGCCAGCGCCGTCGAGTCCGACTCGATCAGCGTCTGGCTCGCCGACGGCACCAACTACGCCGGCCAGGACGACCTCCGCTCGAGGCGGCGTCACCTCCGCCGCGCGCTGCTCGAGATCTACGGCACCCTCCCCGAGGCGATGCGCCTCCTGCTCGAGTACAAGTTCTTCGAGCCCGGCTTCTATCACACGGACCTCAGCGACTGGGGTACCGCCTACGCCCTCTGCCAGGAGCTGGGGCCCAAGGCCGAGGTTCTGGTCGACACCGGCCACCACGCGCCCGGCACCAACGTCGAGCACATCGTCGCCCAGCTGCTCGACGCCGGACGGCTCGGCGGCTTCCACTTCAACAGCCGCAACTACGCCGACGACGACCTCATCGCCGGCGCCGCCAACCCCTTCCAGCTCTTCCTCATCTTCAACGAGCTGGTCGGCGCCGAGGACGATCCGACCACGGCCTCGGTCGCGGCCCGGATCGCCTACATGATCGACGAGTCCCACAACATCGAGCCCAAGCTGGAGGCGACCCTCCAGTCCGTGCTCAACATCCAGAGCGCCCACGCGAAGGCGCTCCTCGTCGACCGCGCCGCGCTCGCCGAGGCGCAGGCGGCAGGCGACGTGCTCGGCGCCCACCGGGTGCTCACCGACGCCTTCGACACCGACGTACGGCCGGTGCTGGCCGAGGCCAGGCGTCGGATCGGCATCGAGCCCGATCCGATCGCGGCGCTGGCCGCCAGCGGCTACGTCGAGCGAGTGCGGCAGGAGCGGCCCGCCGCGGCCGCGGCATCCGGGTACCCCGGAGCATGAGCCCCGGACCGGGTACCCTGGGCGGACGTTGATCGTGGATCGTGACGAGAGCGTCGACGACGCCGCCAAACCGTATGTGCAGGAGCGCCGCCAGCGCATAGCCAGCATCGTCGAGCAGGCAGGGAGAGCGGCGGTGAGCGACCTGGCCGGCCGCTTCCGTGTCTCCGAGGTCACGATCCGCAAGGACCTGGCCTGGCTGGAGGCGGAGCAGCAGCTGGTCCGCACCCACGGCGGCGCCATCAAGATGACCCGCCACCGCTCCGAGCTCGCCTTCGAGGTGCGGGAGCGGCTGCAGCGGGCGGAGAAGGTCGCGATCGGGGCCGCCGCCGCCGCCCTGGTCAACGATGGGGACAGCATCGCCCTCGACGCCAGCACCACCGCTCTGGAGGTGGCGCGCCACCTCCAGGGCCGGATGGAGCTGACCGTCATCACCAACGGCATGCACATCGCTCGGGAGCTGGCCGGCCAGCCCGGCATCACGGTCCTCATGCCCGGCGGACGCCTGCGCTGGGAGGCGATGTCGCTGGTCGGCGGCTGGGGCGAGCACCTGCTGCGCCGGGTCAACATCCAGAAGGCGTTCCTGGGCGGCGTCGGCCTCACCCTCGAGGAGGGCCTCACCGACGTGACCGAGGACGAGGCCGAGATCAAGCGCGCGATGGGCCAGGCCGCTCACGAGGTGATCGCGATCGTGGACCACAGCAAGTGGGGACGAGCGGCCTTCGCCACCTTCCTCCAGGCCAGCGAGGTCGACCTGGTGATCACCGACGTCGGCGCGCCTCAGGACCAGATCGAGCGGATGGAGCGCCTCGGCGCCCGCGTCACCGCGGTCCGGCCCGACGCCGACGCCCCGCCACCCTCGCGCCGCGCCTGACCTCTCTTCAGGCGTCGGATCCGTCGGGCTCCCACCCGATGTCCTGGGCCCAGGCGTCCGCCGCCCGGAGCGTCGCCCACGTGAACGGCGCCTTGCCCTCGGTGTAGGCGAGCCGGGTCGTCGTGGTCCGGGCCAGCCGGCGCTTGAGCGCCGCATATTCCCGGCTTGTATCGGGATGGGTCCGCAGGTAGTCGCGGAGGAGGAGAGCCAGCTGCTCGTCGAGGCTGCCCGCCCGGCGCACGTGAATGTGCGTCTCCCGGTCGCCGGGCCGCTCCCGGAAGTAGCGCTTGGTCAGCTCGGGATTGTGCTCCCGCCAGACGAAGCCGCAGGCCTCGAGCCGGCCCCGATACAGGTCGACCGGCTCCAGCGCCACCACCGAGACCTGGACGTCGATCACGGGCTTGGCGTCGAGGTCGGGCACCGCGGTCGAGCCGATATGGTCGATGCGCACCGCCCGCGATCCGAGCGACGAGCGCAGCCGGGCGCCGAGCCTCGAGAACCGCTCCGGCCAGCCGGGGTCGGCGTCGACGACCACGATCGGACGTGCGGCCGGCTCCATGCTCAGCGGAGCATAGCGGTGTCCGACCGCGCGGCGGCGCGGCATACGATGGCCCTGCCATGGCCAGCCGCGACTGGGATCCCGTGCGCCCCTCCGTATCCGACCACCTGACGCGAAGCGTCGTCGACCTGGTCAGGAGCGAGGGGCTGGTGCCGGGCGACCGGCTGCCATCGGTGCAGGCGCTGGCCGAGCGCTTCAACGTCGCCCAGCCGACCGTCCGCGAGTCGCTCCGCCGCCTGCAGGCGGTGGGGATGCTCGACATCCGGCACGGCTCCGGCATCTACCTGCGCCGGCCCACGCATGCCGTGATCCTGCCCAACCCCCATCCCGGCCGGCTCTCGGACCGGACCATCGACGACCTCCTCGGGGCCCGCCTGCTGATCGAGCCGGAGCTGGCCGGCCTGGCGGCCCGGCGCATCAGCGGTGGGGAGCTGCAGGACCTGGAGCGGGTGCTCGGGGACGCCGCCCAGCGCCTGGCCGGCGAGGAGCGGGAGCTGGGGCGGCACAACATGGACTTCCACCGCAAGGTCGCCGAACTGTCGGGCAACACCGTGCTCAGCGAGATCATCGACTCCCTGCTCGCGCTCCACGAGGACGATCAGCTGGTGGTGATGCGGCTCTACAACGATCGTGGCCGGGACCACCGGCAGCATCGGGCGATCTTCGGCGCGATCCGCGCCAGGGACCCGGAGCGGGCACGCCGGACGATGAGGGAGCACCTCCGCGATGTGCGTCGGGTCCTGAGCTCGCGCCTGTCCGGCGGGTCGGAGGCGTCGCCCTGACGGCATCGGCCATCTCTTATATATTCCAGTCGTTATAGAATGGTCCCTGGCAAGGCCTCCGGAACCGCCGGATCATCCCGACGCCGGCAGGCACGCTCGAGGTCGGCGACGGCACGGCGACGATCTCCTTCCGCAGGTGCCTGAACCATCCGGTCGAAGCGGTCTGGGCCGCGATCACCGATCCCAGGCAGCGCGCCGAGTGGTTCGGCCCCGACCGCGGTCCTGGAGCCCCGCGCCGGCGGCCGCATCGAGACCGAGGCCCAAGGCCCGCCCGTCTCCCCCGCCGACCGGCACGTCGTCGGCACGATCCTCCGCTGGGAGCCGCCCCACGTCTTCGAGCACGAGTGGCACCAGCCCATCGTCGAGCCGTCGGTGGTCCGCTACGAGCTCCATGCCGACGGCGCGCAGACGGTGCTCACCTTCACCCACGAGGGGATCGGCGTCGCCACCGCCCGCGGCTTCATCCCCGGGACGCACGCCTTCCTGGATCGCCTCGCCGCCCACCTCGACGGCGCCGACCTGCCGGAATGGGGCGACCGGTACGCGGAGGTCGCACCCGCCTACTCCTGACGCCGGCGGCGGCCTCAGGCCCCGCGTCGCCGTTCAGACGAGCCGTGGCCGCCAGGCGCGACCCGCCTGCGTCCGGGCGCCGCTGGTGCCGCCGGCCGGCCACAGTGCAGGCACCAGCGAGACCCTTCCGGGGAAGGATCCGAGGAGGGAGAGCGCCGGCCGGCCGGATCTGCCCGGGGCGGATCCACCCGGGCCTGACGCGCACCGGCGATCGAGCGTTCCCGTGGAGGGGATCCAGGCGGTGGCTCCGGTCGTCCGCGTGTGGACCAGCGCCTGCCAGATGCGCCCGCAGGTGCAATGAAGGACCCGCTGTCCCCCTGAGGGGGTGAGCTGCCGGCCGCAGTCGCAGCGGATGGCGGCTCCCGTCCGGGCTCCGGTCATCGTCGATCCCTCCTTTACGTGGTCAGTCGGGCTATTTATTGATAGTACTACTGTCAATAGGGCGGCGTCGGCCCGGTCCGCCATGGTTCGAATCCGATCGTTCGGCACGCGCCGCGAAAGCGATCGAATCCCTACCATCGAGGGAGGAGCCGCCCAACGTGTCGCCGCAGAGGAGGGACCCTTGCTTCGCCCCACCCAACCACGCTGCGAGTACCTGTTCGACCCGATCGGCATCGACGAACGGCAGCCGCGCCTGAGCTGGCGGCTCGAGTCGCCCCAGCGGGACCAGATCCAGACCGCCTACCAGGTCCAGGTCGCCGGCAGCCGCGCGCAGCTCGAGGCCGGTGACGGCCTCTGGTGGGACTCGGGGCGGGTCGAGAGCGAGGAGAACCACGCCTTCTATGCCGGGCGGCCCCTCGCCTCGCGCGACCGCGCCCACTGGCGGGTCCGCCTGTGGGACCGGAACGGCGCCGTCAGCGATCACTCGGTGGCCGCCACCTGGGAGATGGGCCTCCTCGAGAAGGACGACTGGAGCGCGGACTGGATCGAGGACCCGGAGCGCGCCGACGACGAGTCCAGCAGCCGGCCCACGTACTTCCGCCGCGAGCTCGAGGTCGGCCCCAGGCTCCGCCAGGCTCGGATCCATGCCTCCGCCCTCGGCATCTACCGCCTCTCGGTCAACGGCCAGCCCGCCACCGACGCCGTCTTCCGGCCGGGGTGGACCGACTACAACCTCCGCACCCAGTACCAGACGCTGGACGTGACCGGGCTCCTCACCGAGGGCGCCAACGCGGTCGGAACCGTCCTCGCCGACGGCTGGTACGCCGGCCACGTCGGCTTCCTCGACCGCCACGTCTACGGCGTCGTGCCCAAGCTGCTGGTGCAGATCGAGCTGACCTACGACGACGGTCACGTCGACACGATCGTCTCGGAGCCGGGCTGGCGCTGCGCCTACGGCCCCATCGTCGAGACCGACATGCAGATGGGCGAGACCTACGACGCCCGGCTCGAGGAGCCGGGCTGGGATCGGGCCGGCCTCGACGACGCCTCGTGGCGGCGCGCCGCCAGCGCCTCCGGGGCCAGGACCCACCTCGTCGCCGAGCGCTGCGAGCCGGTCCGGGCGACGCAGGAGATCCATCCGATCTCGCACCGGCTGCTCCCCGGCGGAGCCACCCTGTTCGACCTCGGCCAGAACATGGTTGGCTGGATCCGGCTCCACCTGAGCGCGCCGGCGGGGCGGACGCTGACGCTGCGCCACGCCGAGGTCCTCGACGACGCGGGCGAGCTCTACGTGACCAACCTGCGCGCGGCCCGGGCCACCGACCACTACGTCACCAGGGGCGGCGACGTCGAGACCCACGAGCCCTGGTTCACCTTTCACGGCTTCCGCTACGTCGAGGTCTCCGGCCTCGAGGGCGAGCTGCCGGAGACGGCGGTCACCGGGATCGTCGCCCACCAGGACCTGGCCCGCAGCGGCGACTTCTCCTGCTCCGACCAGCTCGTCAACCAGCTCCAGCGGAACATCGTCTGGGGCCAGCGCGGCAACTTCCTGGAGGTCCCGACCGACTGCCCGCAGCGCGACGAGCGCCTGGGCTGGATGGGCGACGCCCAGGTCTTCATCCGGACCGGCTGCTGGAACATGGACTGCGCCGCCTTCTTCACCAAGTGGATGAAGGACGTGGCCGACAGCGTCTCCCCGGGAGGCAGCTTCGGCGACGTCATCCCCAGCCCCCGCAAAGGGCCGGGCGGAGGCGCCTGGCTCGACGCCGCCCCGGCCTGGGGCGACGCCGGCGTGATCGTGCCCTGGACGCTGTACCACTGCTACGGCGATCGCCGGCTGCTGGAGCGGTCCTTCGACGACGCCGCCGGCTGGGTCGACCATGTCCACCGCCACAACCCGGGGCTGATCTGGGAGCACCACCTGGGCAACAACTACGGCGACTGGCTGGCCGTCGGCGAGGAGACGCCGAAGCTGCTGGTCTCGACCGCGTTCTTCGCCCACAGCGCCGACCTGGTCGCGCGAATGGCCGGCGTCCTCGGGCGGGAGCGGGAGGCGAGGCGCTACCGGGAGCTCTTCGACCGGATCCGGGCGGTCTACGAGCGGACCTACGTCGGCGCCGACGGCCGGGTCTTCGGGGACACCCAGACCGGGTACGCGCTCACCCTCCGCTTCAACCTCGTCGCCGAGGAGAGGCGGGGCACGCTGGCTTCGCATCTGGCCCGGCGCGTGGAGGGCGCGGGCCGGCGCCTGACCTCAGGCTTCGTCGGCGTCGAGCACCTGCTCTTCGCCCTCAGCGAGAACGGCAACCCCGACCTCGCCTACCACCTCCTCTGCAACCGCGACTACCCCTCCTGGCTCTACGCGGTCGAGCACGGCGCGACCACGATCTGGGAGCGCTGGGACGGCTGGACCGAGGAGCGTGGGTTCCAGACGCCGGCCATGAACTCGTTCAACCACTACGCGTTCGGCGCGGTCGGCAGCTGGCTCTACCAGACGGTGGCCGGCATCGACATCGGCGCCCCCGGCTACCGGCGGGTCCGGATCGCGCCGACGCCGGGAGGCGGCCTGACCTGGGCCCGGGCCTACCTGGACACGGTCAGGGGCCGGGTGCGCTGCGCCTGGCGGACGGACGAGGGCGGCTTCGAGCTGGAGGTCGAGGTGCCCGCCGGCTCGACGGCCGAGATCCGCCTTCCCGTGGCGGACCCCGACCGGGTCCGGGAGTCGGGGCGGACGCTCGGTCAGGCGGAGGGCGTCCACGGCGCGATCCGGCGCGACGGGGCGGTGACCGTCGAGACCGGCTCGGGTGTCTACCGCTTCCATACTGAGTGACAGGCCCCGACTCCGGAAACGACCGGCAGCAGACAACCTGGAGGGAACCACATGCGCTTGGGCTTTCTTACCGGCAGCGTCGACGACATCGAGAAGGCGGCACGCCTCGGCTTCGACGGGATCGAGCTGCAGCACCGCGCGTTCGGCCGCGTCGCCGAGGGTGAGACCGACAACTCCGCGATCGAGCGGGCGCAGCACCTCTGCCGGACGCACGGCGTCGAGATCACCGCGATCGCCTACTACGCGCTGGCCGGCAGCAAGGCGGCCCCGGACGAGGTCCTGGCCGGCTATCGCAACGTCTTCGACCTGATCGAGAGCCTGGGCGTCACGACCATCGCCAGCATGAGCGGCTTCGACGCCGACCGCGACTGGGACGGCAACCTCCAGCTCTTCGCCGACCGCTTCGGGCCGGTCGCCGAGGAGGCCGAGCGCCGCGGCCTGCGGATCGCCTTCGAGAACTGGATGGGCTACGGCGGCAGGCCGCCCTTCCGCCCCGTCAACGGCGGCGGCTCGCCGGACACCTGGGAGAACTGGTTCCGGCTGGTCCCCTCCCCGGCGCTGGGCCTCGAGTTCGACCCCTCCCACCTCTACTGGCAGGGCATCGACCACATGCGCGCCCTCCAGGAGTTCAAGGACCGCGTCTACCACGTCCACGCCAAGGACACCGAGATGCTGCCCGAGATGCGCTACCGGTACGGCGCCAGCGCCAACACCTTCCGGTTCCGCATCCCCGGCTACGGCGAGATCAACTGGCCGCAGTTCATCACCGCCCTGGTCGAGATCGGCTACGACGGCGGTGTCGCCATCGAGCACGAGGACCCGATCTTCTGGAACGAGAACTTCGACGAGGGCCTGGCCCGGGGCCGGCACGTGCTCCATCCCCTCGTTCACCCGGGCCTCTAAAGGTGCGCGTCGCCGACCTCGCGATCCACACCATATCGACCCACCACCCGAGCCTCGACGAGGCCCTCGACGGCTATGCCGCCGCGGGCTTCCGCCGGGTCGAGGTCAGCCTCAGGGAGGTCAAGGGATGGCTCGACGGCCGTCCCCCCTCCGCCTTCGCCGGAGCCCTCGACGACCGGGGGCTTCGCTGTGTCGGCGGCCTCGAGAGCGTGCTCCAGTGTTTCGCCGACGAGGAGTCGCGGCGGGCCAACCTCGAGCTCCATGTCGGCAACGCCCGGCTCCTGCATGAGCTCGGCGGCGGCGTCCTCACCGTCGGCACCGACGGCCCCGAGCAGCGCTCGGTCGAGGCGCTGGACCAGATCGCGGCGCGGTTCCGGGAGCTGGCGGCGGCGATCGAGGGTCTCGACGTCCGCGTCGCCCTCGAGTTCAACTGGTCGCCGATCGTGAAGAGCCTCGACTCCGCCTACCGGGTGGTGGCGGCGGTCGACCATCCGCAGGTCGGGATCCTCTTCGACCCCGCCCACTACCGGACCACCATGACCAAGTTCGAGGACCTGACCCCGGACCGGACCGGCCGCGTCGTCCACGTCCACCTCAACGACATGCGCGACATCCCCGCCGATCTCAGCGACTGCAACGCCGACCGGGTGCTGCCCGGTGAGGGCGTGCTCGACCTCCCCGTCCTGATCGGGGCGCTCGAGGCCGGCGGCTACGGCGGCAGCTACTCGATCGAGATGTTCAACCGCGACCTCTGGGAGCTGCCCGCCGCCGAGACCGCGCGACGCTGCTACCGGAGCCTGCTGCCCCTCTGCGTCGACGGTCAGTAGGTCGCCCGGCCGCCCGAGATGTCGAAGACGCCGCCCGTGGTGAAGCTGCACTCCGGGGAGCTCAGCCAGCTCACCATGGCGGCGACCTCCTCGGGCTTGCCGGTGCGGCCCATGGGGATGCGGGAGACCATGTAGTCGACCGCCTGCTGGTTGAGCTGCATCAGGATCTCGGTCTCGATCACGGCCGGCGTGATGCAGTTGACGATGACGCCCTTCTGCGCCACCTCCTTGCCCAGCGACTTGGTGAAGCCGATCACCCCGGCCTTGGAGGCCGAGTAGGCGCACATGTTGGGGTTGCCCTCCTTGCCGGCGATGGAGGCGACGTTGACGATCCAGCCCGTCCCCCTCTCCAGCATGTGGGGCAGGACCGCCCGGCAGCAGTGGAAGACGCCGTCCAGGTTGATGGCCATGACCCGGCGCCACATGTCGACCGAGTAGCCGTCGACCGAGTGCGCGTTGCCGCCGATGCCGGCGTTGTTGACGAGGACGTCGAGGCTGCCGAACCGCCCGATCACCTCGGCCACGCCCCGCTCGCAGGCGTCCGGGTCGGTCACGTCCAGGTCCAGGGGCATGGCGCCCTCGCCGATCGACGCCGCCTCCGACCGTGCCCGTTCGATGTCGACGTCGGCGAGGGCGACGGCGCAGCCGTCGTCGTGGAGGCGCCTGGCGATGGCGAGGCCGATGCCCCTCGCCGCGCCGGTGACGATGGCGACGCGCTTGTTCTGCATCCCGTCAGAGTAGGCAATTCGGCGTGGCCGCCACCCGCCGCCCGGCTTGCCCGGGGCGCCATGGCGGTGGGACACTCTCGTCGATGGCGGATTCGACGTTCGATGCGACGCTGGAGGAGGTGCCGGGCGGCGGCGCCTTCGTCGAGCTCCCGGCCGAGGTCATCGCCCGGATCGGCGGCCGGAAGGTGAGGGTGCGCGGCACCGTCAACGGCACCACCTTCCAGAGCTCGACCATGCCCACCCGGGAGGGAGGCGCCCACCTCGGCCTGCACAAGGCCACGCGCCTGGCGGCGGGGATCTCCTTCGGCGACCGGGTGTCGCTGGAGGTCGAACGCGACGACGCCGTGCGCACGGTCGAGGTCCCGCCGGAGCTGGAGCGGGCGCTGGCGGCCGAGCCCAGCCTCCGGGAGACGTTCGAGGGGCTCTCCTTCACCAATCGGAGGGAGCTGGCGGAGGCTATCACCGGTGCCAAGCGCGAGGACACCCGAGACCGCCGGCTGGCCCAGACCCTGGAGCACCTCCGGCAGCGGCGCGACGCCTGAGTCGCCGCGGTGTCAGCGGGCGGGAAGGCCCCCCGCCGGCGCCGGGTTGAGTCCGAACTCGAGGCCGCCGGCACGGCCGTTGCGGTCGGCGAGGAGGCCGGCCAGGACGGCGACGGCGATCTCGGGCGGCGTCCGCGACCCGATGTTCAGGCCGATCGGCCGGTGGACGCGGGCGATGGTCGCGTCGTCGTCGCCGAGGGCCCGGAGCATGGCCACGTGCGGCCCCTCGAAGCGCGGGTTGCCCATGATGCCGATCCAGCGCGCCTCGCCCGCCAGCGCCTCGTGGAGCAGGGCGCCGAGCTCGTCGCGGTGGTGGTCGGTGAGGATCACGTCGGCGCTCCCGTCCAGCCCGTCGACGCCGGTCCGGAACTCGTCCGGGGCATCCGCGCCGATGTCGCCGAGGCGGTCGACGTCGGGCTCGACGAGGATGGTGCGGAAGCCGAGATCACGTCCGTACCGGATCAGGTGCCGCGACACCGGCGAGGCGAACACCGCCACCAGGGTCCGGTCGGGAAAGGTCGGCGCGTCGGCCCCGTGGGCAACTGCGCAGCTCACGTCCGCTCCGCCGGGATCGCTCATGAAAACCAGTCTGGCAGGCTCCGGGGCAGGCGGCACACGCGCCTCGTTTGTCATCGACGGCGGCTCCTCGTAGGGTCGAAGTCATGACCTCAGCCCTACCCGCCCAACTCACCTGCAACGGCATCCAGCTCGACCCGGAGCACGTGGGGCCGCTGCTCGACTCCGCCGGCACCGTCGACGACACCGACGAGCTCCGGCGCCGCCTCGACCGCGACGGCTACCTGCTCCTGCGCGGACACCTCGACCGGGAGCTGGCCCGGGAGGCGCGCCGGAACATCCTGGAGCGCCTCGCCGCCGAGGGCCTCCTCGATGCCGGCCATCCGCTCGACGAGGCGGTGCCCGCCCCCGGCGCACCGGAGAAGGGGAACGTGCCCGAGCTCGCCCACGACAACGAGCCGCTCCACAGGCTGATCTACGAGGGCCCGATCATCGCCCTCTTCGAGCGGCTCCTCGGCGGGGAGGTCCGCCACTACGACTTCACCTGGATGCGCGTGTCGCGGCCGGGCCGCCACACCCCGCCGCACGGCGATGTCGTCTTCATGGGCAGGGGCACGCACCGGCTGCTGACCGCCTGGGTCCCGCTCAGCGACATCCCGATCCGGCTCGGCGGCCTGATGGTCCTGGAGGGCTCGCACCGGCATCCCGACGTGCGCGACGACTACGCCCGGCGCGACGTCGACACCTACTGCGAGAACGTGCCCGGGCAGCGAGAGGTGGCGCAGACCGGCGGCTGGGTCTGGAACGGCACCTTCTCCGCCGATCCGCGCGCGCTCCGGGAGCAGGTCGGCGGCCGCTGGGTGACCGGCGAATACCGGATGGGCGACCTCCTCGCCTTCACCTCCTACACCCTCCACGCAAGCCTCGACAATCGGGCCGACCGCATCCGGCTCTCCTCCGATTCCCGCTACCAGCTCGCGTCCGACCCCGTCGACGAGCGCTGGATCGGCGACGACCCGGTCGGCCACGGCCCCGGAGGCAAGCGCGGCCTGATCTGCTAGACGCCGTTTCGTTTGCTTCCGCATGCATTCACTTCACATGCGTTCCGTTCCACCGCTGGGTAAGATGGACGGGTGACCGCACTCAGGCACGTGAACCATCTCTGGCGGGAGGCGGACGTGCCCGCCGATCTCGTCGACCAGCTCATCTATCGCTCCAACCTCCTCGGCGCCGACCTGCGCATCACCAACTACGGCGGCGGCAACACCAGCCTCAAGGTCAGAGGCAGCGACCCCGTCAGCGGCGAGGACATCGAGATCCTCTGGATCAAGGGCTCCGGCGGCGACCTGGGCACGCTCCGGCGGACCGGGCTCGCCGCCCTCGACAACGGCCGCGTGGCCGCCCTCGAACGCACCTACCGCGGCGTCGACCACGAGGACGACCAGGTCGCCCTGCTGGCCGACTGCCTGGTCGCCCCGCGGCAGGCGGCCCCCTCCATCGACACCCCCCTCCACGCCCTCGTCCCCCACCCCCACGTCGACCACGTGCACCCCGACGCCCTGATCGCCTTCGCCACCGCCGGGAACGGCCGCCGGCTGGTCGAGGAGCTCTATGGCGGCACCATCGGCTGGCTGGAGTGGCAGCGCCCCGGGTACGACCTGGCGCTCAAGCTTCGCGACGCCATCCGGGAGCGGCCCGACCTCGAGGGTCTGGTCCTCGGCGGGCACGGCCTGATCACCTGGGCGGAGACCGCAGAGGCCTGCTACGAGCGCACGCTCCGGGTCATCGAGCGCGCGGCGGACGAGATCGAGCGCCGGCGGGGCGCCGGCCGGCCCTTCGGCGGCGTCGCCGTCGCGCCCATCGACGGCGACGCCCGGCGGCGGCAGGCAACGCGCGCGCTGCCCCTGCTGCGGGGCCTCGCCTCCGGGGAGCGCTCGGTGATCGCCACCTTCCGCGACGACGACGTCGTCCTCGACTTCGCCGGGAGCGAGAGGGCGGCGGCCCTGGTCGAGGAGGGCACCTCGTGCCCCGACCACTTCCTCCGCACCAAGAAGCGCCCCCTGCTCCTCGACCTGCCCCCGGCCGCGGATCCGGCCGAGCGGCGGGACCGGCTGGAGGCCGCCTTCGACGCCTATCGCGAGGGCTACGCGAGCTACTACCGGGCCAACGCCGACGGCGACTCCCCGGCCATGCGCTCCTCCAGCCCGGTGATCATCCTCTGGCCCGGCGTGGGCATGTTCAGCCTCGCCCAGAACAAGCGTGAGTCGCGCATCGCGGGCGAGTTCTACGTCAATGCCATCAACGTCATGAGCGGCGCCGAGACCCTGGGCGGCTATCACGGGCTCAGCGACTCCGAGGCCTTCCGCATCGAGTACTGGGCGCTGGAGGAGGCGAAGCTGCGGCGCATGCCGCCGGAGCGGCCGCTGAGCCGCCGGGTCGCCCTGGTCACCGGCGCCGCGGGTGGAATCGGCGGCGCCATCGCCCGCCGGCTGACCGCCGAGGGGGCCTCGGTGGTCGTCGCCGATCTCGACCTGGAGGGCGCCCAGAGCATGGCCGCCGAGCTCGGCGAGCAGGCCGTCGGCGTGGCCATGGACGTGACCGACGAGCGGAGCATCGAGGAGGCGTTCGAGCGGGCCACGCTCACCTTCGGCGGCGTCGACCTGCTCATCAACAACGCCGGCATCAGCATCTCCAGCCCCCTCCTCGAGACCACGCTGGAGGACTACGAGAAGCTCCACCGCGTCATCGACCGGGGCTCGTTCCTGACCAGTCGCGCCTTCGCCCGACAGGCGATCGCCCAGGGCATCGGCGGCGACATCGTGTACGTCGTCTCCAAGAACGCGGTCGTCGCCGGCACCAACAACATCGGCTACAGCAGCACCAAGGCGGCCCAGCTGCACCAGATGCGGCTGCTCGCGGTCGAGCTGGCGCCCTATGGGATCCGCGTCAACGGGATCAACCCCGACGCCGTCATCCGCGGCTCCAAGATCTTCGCCGGCGACTGGGGCGACAACCGGGCTCGCACCTACGGCGTGCCCCGGGAGCAGTTGGGCGAGTACTACGCGCAGCGGACCCTGCTCAAGCGGGAGGTCCTGCCCGACGACGTCGCCGCCGCCTGCTTCCTGCTCGTGTCCGGCGAGCTGGCCAAGACCACGGGGGCGGTGATCCCGGTCGACGGGGGGATCCAGGCCGCCTTCCCGCGGTGAGCGCCGAGGCCGCCCGGCCAGGTATCTTCGAGGACGTGGACCGGCCCGCGATCGAGCTCGTGGTAACCGATCTTGACGGCACCCTTCTCGACCCCGAGGAGGGGATCCATCCCCTCGCCCTGGCGGCGGTGGTCGGGCTGATCGATCGCGGCGTGCAGGTGCTGGTCGCCACCGGCAGGCGCCACCGGACCGCGCTCCCCATCCTCTCCGGCGCCGGTCTCAGCCTGCCCGGCATCTACCAGGACGGCGCGGTCGGGGTCCACGCCGACGGCGCCCGCTTCCACCTCGACGCCTTCACGAAGGAGGCGGCGTCCCGCGTCTTCGAGGCGCTGGCCGGCCTCGGCGTGGCGCCACTGATCGTGGTCGACCGACCCGAGGCCGACCTCGTCGTCACCCCCGGCTACACCGGGAGCCCCGCCCACCTGGAGCGCAACCGGCGCTGGATCGCGGGCGAGGACCCGGCTCGGGCGCTGGCCGAGGAGACCATCCTCACGTTCATCGTGAGCGGCGTCGATCCGGAGATCCTGGGCCCGGTCGAGGACAGGCTGAAGGGCCTGGCCTCGGCCTCGGTCACCCCCGATCTCCACTACGGCGGCGTCACCCTCCAGGTGCTCCCCCCCGGGGTCAGCAAATGGACGGGCGTCAGCACCTACTGCCGGCTGAAGGGTATCGACGAGGGACGGGTGCTGGCGGTCGGTGACGGGGCCAACGACCTGGAGCTGCTGCGTGGCTCCCGGGTCGCCTGCGTGATGGCCAACGGCGTCCCCGAGGCGGTGGCCCTGGCCGACCACGTCCTGCCGCCGGCGACGGCCGGCGGCTGGGCGGGCGTGGCCGACCTCGTCGACTGACCGCCCTCAGGCCCCGACGCGGGGGAACATGGGGTGGTCGAACTCCTTCCCCGCCTCGAGCTCGAGCGGGTCGGTGACGACGTGGCCGGTGCCGCGGAAGATGGTGGTGGCGTCCATGAAGATCACGGTGTGCGCCACCCGCTGCTCCTCGGTCACGTTGGCGTTGGCCATGTGCGCGCACCGGGCGTGATGGAAAGTGCAGTCGCCCGCCCGCAGAGGGATCGTGACCCGCTCCGCCCAGGCCAGATCCGGGGCCAGGGCGAAGAGGGAGCCGGCGTCGTTCAGATCCTGGGAGCGGAGGTCGTCGCGGTGGTACGAGCCGGGGATGAAGGTCATGCATCCCTTCTCGACGGGGACGTCGACCAGAGCGATCCAAGCGGAGATGGCGTGCGGGGAGTTGTCGTGCGGCCAGTAGGGCTGGTCCTGATGGAACTCGGTCGGAGTGCTCCTCTGGGGCCGCTTGATCAGGGTCTGGTCGTGCCAGATCCGGAGGGGGACCCCGGCCAGCCGCTCGGCGACCCCGCCGACGTTGGGGTGGAGGGTCAGGCGGCGCATCTGCTCATCGAGCTGCCAGACGTTGACGAACTGGTCGAAGGTGTTGGCGGAGCGCCCGCCCGCGGTCAGGTTGTGGTCCTGCATCCGGCGCTGCACCTCGAGCGCGGCCTCGCGGAACTCCGCCGCCTCGGCCAGCGTGATCACGCCGGGGATGCGGACGAAGCCGTCACGCCGGTAGCTCTCGATCAGCTCCGGAGAGAGCGTCGCCGCATCGGTCCGATAGCCTGTGGTTGTCATCCTTCAAATCCTCCCGGAAGCGCGGCTTGGACGGCCTGCTCCCCTCACTATGTGCGCCCGGCGCCGGAGGTGGTTAGGGCGGGATTGCCACCGATAGCACGATGTTGACACCGGATCGACCCCCTCATCCCATACACGGGAGCACCCTGTTCGGAGCGGCGGCGGCGCCGGTCGACGCCAACTCGCATCTGCTCGAGGGCAGCTACCACCCCCACCGCCACGACTTCTGGGAGATGGTCGTCATCGCCGCCGGCACCGGGCTGCACGCGAGCGCGGCGGGACACCAGCCGCTGGCGGCCGGGGACGCCCTGCTGCTCCGACCCGGCTCCTGGCACGCCTACCTCGCCTGTCGAGGGCTGCATGTCTGGAACTGCTGCTTCGGCGCCGACCTGGTCCGGCGCCAGCTGGCCTGGACGGCGTCCGACGCCGGGCTGGGTGGCCTGCTCGGAGAGGAGTCGACGGATCCGACCGGAGTCCTCTCCCTGCGGCTCTCGCCCGAGAGCCTGCGTGAGTGCCTCGGGGAGCTGGCGACCCTGGAGCGGCTCCCGTCGGCGCCGGCCGCCGACCTGGTCGCGCGGCTGCTCCTGCTGCTGTCCCGCCTCTCCATGGCGAGAGGGGACGGCGAGGGAGGCAAGGCCGAGCAGCCGGCGGGACGGCACCCGGCCGTGGTCAAGGGCGTGGCCGTGCTCGCCGCCGACCTCGCGCACCCGTGGACGCTGGCTGAGCTGGCGCGGCGCCTGGACCTCGACCGGTCCTACCTGGTCCGGCTCTTCCGCCGCGACACCGGGCTTCCGCCGATGGCGTACCTGGCCCGTGAACGGGCGCAGCGCGCGGCCGAGCTGGTTCTCGCGACCGGGCGGCAGCTGGCCGCCATTGGGACGGAGGTGGGGTGGGACGATCCCAACTATTTCGCCCGCCGCTTCCGCAGGCACCTCGGCATGAGCGCGAGCGATTACCGGGCGCGCTTCAGTGGTGAGGTGGCCAGGACCGACGGCACCCACGGCGCGTCTGCTGGCCGCCGGAGGCCGTGAGGCACCGGCCACGAGCCTGACGCGCGGACCACCGAGAAACTCCCCTCGACGGATCGCTCCGACCGTCACCGAGCCCGCCCATCGCTTCACTGCAGGAATCGCTGCACGGAGGGGAGAAACCGCGCGGAGTCCTGGAACAGGAACGCATGGCCCGCACCCGAATAGAGCACGAGGCTGGCTCCGGGCACCTCGCCGGCGAGCATTCGATCGTTGCTGCTCGGGTCCAGCTGGTCCTCGGTTCCACCGGCGACCATGACGGGAAGCCGGACCTGATCGAACCGCGATCCCGCGGGATCCCTTCCGGCCATCCATTGCTCCACGGCCGCGTTCTGCGCAGCAACTGCGGCCCGTGGCGCCTGGTAGAAGTGCGGGTAGCGGAGGATGGAGAGCAGATAGTCTCGCTCCGCCGCCGGCGCGGAGCGAGGAAAGAGCACGGAGACCCTCTTGGCCGGATCGGAGCTGGCCACCGCCGCGGCGGCCGCGGCCGGAATCGGCAGGGCGTGCCCGGTACCCGGCTGCGTGGCGGCCAGGACGATCCTGGACACCTGGGAGGGGTGGAGGACGGCCAGGGCCTGGGCAACCATGCCCCCCATCGACCACCCGAGGAGGGCGCTTGGCCCCAGTCGCAGCGTCGAGATCAGGGCGCTGGTCTCTCTCGCCATCTCGATGATGCCGAGTGGGGACGCCAGGTCGCCCGTCTTGCCGACGCCGGCATTGTCGAGGACCACCACCCGGTGATGAGTCGCCAGCGTGGCGACGAAGGACGGCGCCCAGTCATCCATGGATGCGCCCAGTCCGGTGATGAGCAGGAGTGGGCTTCCGGTGCCCAGCTCCCGGTATCCGACGGGTCCGGCCGCGGTCTCGGCGACCCTGGTCGGCGCATCGACGACCGAGGACGGGGCGCTCACAGCGGGACCGCAGCCGGCGAGGATCACCGCTGCGGCCAGGGACGTCAGCACCGCTGCCCACACCCGCTGAGCCCTCGCTGGCTCGGCCGTCCGGGGATGGTTCTTCGCTTGACTCGACACGATCGCCAAGATATTCGCCATGCCGATATCGTGTCAAGCTAAATTTGACAGTCCTGCGCAGTGCGGCGACGTCCGATGGAGAGTCCTCACAACATCTCGCGATCTTCCATAGCACTGATTGTGGAATTGATGAATTCACGGCGGGTCGAAGCGGGGCGACGATGCACCCACAACCACGAGGCGGAGGGAATCTGCATGCGCCTAATTACGTGGGAATTTTGTGGTCTCATGATTCAAAACACGGCATCTCGACGAACCACGAAAAGGACCAGGACGCCGCCACCGCCGGTGGGCGGCGAGAGGGCGTGACCTCCGCCCAGGCCGGGTGCCGACGAGCCTCGTCGCAGCCGGCGCACCGGCCCGCGGGAGCGACAACTCCGTCGGCCACGGGTTTCAGCCAGCTCGACCGAGACGACCGGCGACAAGGCGGCATCCGATCGCGCGCGCCGCACCGGCGGGGCGGGTAACTTGGGTCGTGATCCCCCGGTCTCCAACGACTACAGGAAGGCAGGTCCATGGTGCATTCCGACGACGTCCCACGGCCCGAATACCCTCGCCCCCAGTTCCGGCGCGGCGACTGGGAGTGCCTGAACGGCTGGTGGCAGTTCGAGGCCGATCCGGGTGACAGCGGCGAGCCGCGGGGCATGGTCGAGCGGGAGCTGAGGGGTCGCATCCGGGTGCCCTTCTGCCCGGAATCTGAGCTCTCCGGGATCGGCGACACCGATTTCTGCGACGCCGTCTGGTATCGCCGTGCGGTGACCCCGCCCGACACCTGGGTCGGACGCCGCCTCCTTCTCCATTTCCAGGCCGTCGACTACGACGCCACGGTCTGGGTCGATGGCCAGGAGGTCGCCCGGCACCGGGGCGGGTTCACCCCCTTCACCTGCGATCTCGGCGTCATCGACGCTCCCGGCCAGACCCGGACCGTGGTCGTCCGGGCACGGGACGATCACCGCCCGCCGCAGCCGCGGGGCAAGCAGTCGCAGCGCTACGAGAACTACGGCTGCCTCTACGTCCGCACCACCGGCATCTGGCAGACGGTGTGGATGGAGCCGGTGCCGGAGACACGCCTGCACCGCCCACGGCTCACGCCCGACGTCGCGGCCGGGACCATCCGCCTCGACCAGGGCCTGGCCGGCCCCCGCGCCGGCCTCCGCCTGGTGGCGACCCTGAGCGACGGCGACGGCGAGGTCAGCCGGGCCGAGATCCCCTGCGACCGCGACCTCACCCCGCACCTCGAGCTCCCGATCCCGACCGGCCGGCGCCGCCTCTGGGGCCCCGGCGATCCCCACCTGTACCAGGTCCGGATCGAGCTGCTCGACGAGGCGGGGCGGGCCGTGGATCAGATCGACAGCTACGCCGGCCTGCGCAGCGTGACCATCGACGGCCAGGCCGTCCTCATCAACGGGGAGCGCGTCTTCCAGCGCCTGGTGCTGGACCAGGGCTACTACCCGGACGGGATCATGACCGCGCCGAGCGACGAGGCCCTGCGCCGGGACATCGAGCTCTCCATGCGGGCCGGCTTCAACGGCGCCCGCCTCCATCAGAAGGTGTTCGAGGAGCGTTTCCTGACCCACGCCGACGAGCTCGGCTACCTGGTCTGGGGCGAGTTCGGGGACTGGGGGACGCAGAACTACGGGGCCGACGACGACCACGTCCACATCCCCATCTCCCAGGTGGCGCAGTGGCTGGAGGCGGTCGAGCGCGACTACTCCCATCCGAGCATCGTCGGCTGGTGCCCGCTGAACGAGACCAATCAGGTGAGGACGGGTCGCTTCACCGACCTCGACGACGCCACCCTGGCCCTCTTCCTCGCCGCCAAGGCAGCCGACGGGACGCGCCCGGTGCTGGACAGCTCCGGCTACGCCCACCGCGTCGCCGAGTCCGACATCTACGACTGCCACGACTACGAGCAGGACCCTGACCGCTTCGCCGCCAACCAGGCCGGGCTGGCCGAGGGCCGGCCTTTCCAGAACCAGGCGCGGATGGGGGCGATGTCGATCGCCTACGGCGGCCAGCCCTTCTTCGTCAGCGAGTTCGGTGGCGCCAGGTGGAGCCCGCAGGGCGGCGCCGAGGCCTGGGGCTACGGCGACGGACCCCGGACCGTGGAGGAGTGGCTGGACCGGTTCCGGCGGCTCTGCGGCACGCTGCTCGACGACCCCCGGATGTTCGGCTATTGCTACACGCAGCTGACCGATGTGTTCCAGGAGCAGAACGGCATCTACGGCTTCGATCGGAGCGGGAAGTTCGAATCCAAGCGGCTCCGGGAGGCGCAGGTCCGGACGGCCGCGATCGAGCGTCCCGACTGAGGTCCAAATCGGCCCAACCTGCGGCAAGTGACACTTGCGCGAGGAAAGCTAGAATCGCGGAGTGTTGACTCGATGCGTTGGACGCATGAGGGTGGGAAGCATCGCGCTCGTCGTGGGGCTCCTGACCTTCGGACTTGTTGCCTGCGGCGGCTCCCCCGCCGCCACCAAACCGAAGAGCACGCCGAAGCCCTCGGGCACGGCGAACGTCGCCTACGCCGCCTCCCTGGAGAACCTGAACGAGAAGGTGATCGGCCCTGACTTCACCAAGAAGACGGGCTACCCCTACCAGGGGCGCGGCGCCGGCTCCAAGGCTGTCTCCGCCGACATCGCCTCCGGCGAGATCTCGCCCAACGTGTTCGAGAGCGTCGGCGGCAAGCCGATCGAGGCGCTGGAGCCGAAGTTCACGAGCTGGTACGTGCAGTTCGCGGCCAGCCCGATCGTGCTCGCCTACAACCCGCAGAGCCAGTACGCCAGCCAGTTCGAGGCGATCGCCAAGGGCACCAAGCCGATCTCCTCGCTGTTCAGCCTGCTTGAGACGCCGGGGCTGAAGCTGGGCCGGACCGACCCCAACGTCGACCCCCAGGGCGCCGCCTTCATCGAGATGCTGATGCTGGCCCAGCAGACCTACAACCTGCCCTCGGACACCGTCCAGAACATCCTCGGCGCGCCCGCCTCCTCGAGCTCCTCGCCGGAGATCTTTGACGAGGCCGCGGTGCTTCCCCGGCTCCAGGCGGGCCAGCTGGACTGCTCCAGCGCCTATCTCTCGGAGGCGGTGCAGCTCCACCTGAAGTACATTTCGCTGCCTGCCAGCATCAACCTCGGAGACCCGTCCAAGGCGGCCGACTACGCCAAGGCCACCTTCACCCTGGCCAGCGGCGAGGCCGCGACCGGCGCCCCGGCGGTGATCGACATCACCACCATCGGCACCACCGACAAGGCCGC
Source organism: Candidatus Dormiibacterota bacterium (assembly GCA_036272915.1). GTDB lineage: Bacteria > Chloroflexota > Dormibacteria > Dormibacterales > Dormibacteraceae > DATAXV01. Next base: position 2,819 of record DATAXV010000070.1, on the reverse strand, counting down.
CGCCGACGCCTTCGTCGCTTATGTCCTCTCCTCGAAGGGCCTGGCCCTTCACAAGCAGGGCGGCTACAGCCTCCTCAAGCCGAAGATCTTCGGCAAGAAGAGCGCCGCTCCCGCAGCGGTTCGCAAAGAGATCAGCTGAGCGTGTCCGGCCTGCCCGTCGCGGCCCCCACGCTCCTCGAACGGGCGGGTCGCGCGGGCAGGGCCGGCTCCCTCCTCGCGGTTCTCGCCGCGGGCCTCATCTGGGTGGCTCTGCTGGCCCCGATCATCGCCCTGCTGCTCCACCTGTCCCCCTCCTCGATCGTCAGCTCCCTCACCGCCAGCGGCGCCTTCGCGCCGACCGTGATCTCGCTCGAGGCGAGCGGCACCACGGTCGGCGTCCTCATCCTCGCCGGCACCCCTCTGGCCTGGCTCCTCGCCCACGACCGGCTTCCACTGCCACGCCTCTGGGAGGCGGGCCTGCTCGCATCGCTGCTCCTGCCTCCGCTGGTGATCGGGCTGCTGCTGATCTTCATGGTCGGGCCGCTGACCCCGATCGGGGCGGCGCTGAGCGTGATCCATCTCTCCGCCAGCAACACCTTCTTCGCCCTGGTCGTGGCCGAGGTCTACGAGTCGGCACCGTACTACGTGCTCGGCGCGCTGACCGCCTTCCGCTCCGTCGACGGCCGCCTCGAGGAGCAGGCGGCTATCCTCGGCGACCGGCCCGGCCGGGCCTTTCTGCGGGTGACGCTGCCGCTGGCCGCTGGCGGCCTGGCCATGGCCCTGGCCACAGCCTGGGCGCGGTCGATCGGAGCCTTCGGCGCGGTCATCATCATCGCCTACCATCCGTTCGGGCTCCCCCTGCAGATCTGGACCACGCTTCAGGAGACCGGCCTCGCATCGGCTCTGCCCTTCGCCCTGGTGCTGTTGGTGGTGGCTCTGCCCCTGCCCCTGCTCGTGTACGGTTGGAGTGCTCGTGCTCAGGGTCGCGATCGAGGTTGAACGTCGCCGGTTCCAGGTAGCGGCCGACTTCGAGGTGGCGGCCGGCGAGCGGATGTCGCTCTTCGGTCCCTCCGGCTCGGGCAAGACAACGATCCTGGAGACGATCACGGGGCTCGTCCGGCCGCGGACCGGCGAGATCCGGCTCGGCGACCGCATCCTGCTTCGCACCGCGGCACCGGCCATGGACCTGCCGGTGTGGCGGCGCCGGGTGGGTTTGCTCCGACAGAACCCCGCGCTGTTCCCTCACCTCTCGGTCGATCAGAACCTGACCTACGGCCAGGGCCGTCGACGGGCCCAGGACCCTGAGGAACTCATCCGGCGGCTGGAGCTCGGCGACCTGGGTCGCGCGCGGCCGGCGCAGCTGTCAGGCGGCCAGGCGCACCGCGTGGCGGCGGCCCGTCTTCTGCTCGCCGACCACGACGCCCTCTTCCTCGATGAGCCCTACACGGGCCTCGACCGACGCCTCGCCCGACTTCTCACCGATCTCATCCGCGACACCGCGGAGCGGCGCCACCTGCCCACCGTGATGGTGACCCACGAACTGCCCGAGGCTCAGGCCTTCGCCGACACCATGGCCGTCCTCGATGAGGGCCGCGTGCTCCAGCGCGGCCACGCGTCGGAGATCGTGCGCCGCCCGGCGAGCCGCCGCGTCGCCGAACTGGTCGGCTATGTGGACTTCCTCGGCCTCCCCGAGGGCGGGACTCTCGGCCTGCATCCCGACCGGATCCGGCCTGGGGCGAGCCCCGGGCTCGGGCGGGTGCTCCGCGGCACCGTGCGACGCCGCCGTCCGTCCGGCGCCGTGTGGGAGGCGGACCTCGAGGTGGCCTCCTCGCCGACCGCCACGCTCACCTGCCGCTTCGACGACGTCCCTCCGGACCCGGGCGCCGATTGCGAGGTGACGCTGCTCGATCCCCCGCGCTTCGACCGCGACGGGAAGCTGACCGCGGAGACTGCAAGGTGACGGGGACGCCCGGCCTGCCCACGGCTGGTGCCCGGCTGCGCACCGCGCGCCTCGACCGGCGCCTGTCCCAACAGGAGCTGGCCGACGTGGCAGGCGTGACGCGCCAGGCGGTGGCCGGGATCGAGGCCGGGCGGTGGGACCCCTCGCTCCGGGTGGCGCTGGCCCTCTCCCGCGCGCTCGGCCGCGACGTCGAGGATCTGTTCGGCTCCCTCGGCCCGCTCCCGGTGGTGCGGGCCGAGAGGCTGGGCCCTTTGGGTGACCCGGGCAGCCGGGTCGACCTCGCCCTGGTCGGCGAGACCTGGGTTGCCATGCCGCTGACCGGGGCCGACCCGAGCCCTGCCGGGTTCCGCCCGGCCAGCGGCCTGGTCGGGGTCGAGCCGGGGCAGGTCCGGCTGCTGACCCTTCCCCGGACGACCCTGGTCGTGGCGGGCTGCGACCCCGCGCTTTCGCTCCTTGAAGACGCGCTCGGGCGCCTGGAGCCGCCGGTCGGTCTCGCCTGGTGGCCGTGCGGAAGCGAGCGGTCGCTCGAGCTGGCGACCGCCGGCCTTGTCCACGCCGCCGGGGTACACGTCCGGGATCCCGCCACCGGGAGCTACAACCGGACCGCGCTGGCCCGGGTGCCGGCGGGGGCGACACTGGTCGGTTTCGCCGCCTGGCGGGAGGGCCTCGTGCTCAGGCCGGAGCTGAGCGAGGTCCACTCGCTGGCCGACCTCGCCGCCCGCGGCCTCCGCATTGTCAACCGCGAGCCCGGGGCCGAGGCCAGGGCCGTCCTCGAGCGAGCCTGCCAGCATGCCGGCATCCGCCCGCAGGGGCTTCCCGGATACGAGACCGAGAGCAGGGGCCATCTCGCCCTGGCCGCGGCGGTCGCGGCGAGGCTGGC
>DATAXV010000069.1:0-2631 GCA_036272915.1 Candidatus Dormiibacterota bacterium | reverse complement strand
GTCACCCAGCGGCCGACCTTCGCCAACGACAACCTCGAGACGTTCCTCGAGAAGAACCACGTGGAGGTGCTGGCCACCTCCCCGGGCACGCCCTTCTGGGAGGAGGCGCTGCTCTCATTCGGTCCCACCCTGCTCTTTGTCGCCGCTCTTCTCATCCTCTTCCGGAGGATGTCGGCGGGCGGCGCCGGCGGCGTCCTCGGCACCTTCGGTCAGAGCCGGGCCCGGCTCTACGACGCCCAGCGCCCGGCGACCACCTTCGCCGACGTGGCCGGCGTGGAGGAGGTCAAGGCGGAGCTGGCCGAGATCGTCGACTTCCTCCGCGAGCCGCAGAAGTACCAGCGGCTGGGCGGGACCGCGCCCAAGGGCGTCCTCCTCGCCGGTGCTCCCGGCACCGGCAAGACGCTGCTCGCCCGGGCCGTCGCCGGTGAGGCCGGGGTACCGTTCTTCAGCATCGCCGCCTCGGAGTTCGTCGAGGCCATCGTCGGCGTCGGCGCCTCGCGGGTGCGGGACCTCTTCACCAAGGCGAGGGCGGCGGCGCCGGCGATCATCTTCATCGACGAGCTGGACGCCATCGGCCGCAACCGGGCGGGCAGCGTCCGCCTCGGCGGTCACGACGAGCAGGAGCAGACGCTCAACCAGATCCTGACCGAGATGGACGGCTTCGACTCCCGCGAGGGCGTGATCGTCATCGCCGCCACCAACCGGCCCGACGTGCTCGACCCCGCCCTGCTCCGGCCGGGACGCTTCGACCGCCGGGTCGAGGTGCATCCACCGGACCGCAGGGGACGTGCCGACATCCTCCGCATCCACACCCGGAACGTCCCCCTGGCCCCTGACGTCGACCTCAACGTCATCGCCCAGGAGACGACGGGCATGGTCGGCGCCGACCTCCGCAACGTCGTCAACGAGGCGGCCCTGACCGCGGCCCGCAAGAACGAGGACAAGGTGACGGCGGCCGACTTCCTGAGCGCCATCGAAAAGACGCTGCTGGGCAGCGAGCGAAGCGTCGTGCTCACGCAGGACGACCGCGAGCGCATCGCCTACCACGAGTCCGGCCACGCCCTGCTCGGCCTGCTCGTGGAGGGGGCCGACCCGGTTCGGAAGGTGACCATCGTCCCCCGCGGCAAGGCCCTGGGCGTGACCGTCCAGTCCCCGGTCGACGACCGCGTCAACTACCGGGAGGACTATCTCCGGGCCAGGATCATCGGCGCCCTCGGCGGCCGGGCGGCGGAGCAGCTCATCTACGGCGTCGTCACCACCGGCGCCGAGAGCGATCTGTCCCACGTCACCCAGATCGCGCAGCAGATGGTGGTCCGCTGGGGGATGAGCCCGCTCGTCGGGCCGCTCAACTACGCCGACGAGCGCGACCAGGTGACCGGCCAGCGGCCGTACAGTGAGGAGACCGCACACCTCATCGACGAAGAGGTCCGCCGGATCGTCGAGGAGTGCCACAAGGAGGCGGACCGCCTCCTGGCCGAGCACCGCGACCAGCTCGAGGCGCTGGCCAGGGCGCTGCTCAAGGAGGACTCCCTGGACGAGCGCCAGGTCCTGGCCGTCGCCGGGCTGGAACGGAAGGTGTCGGTCGAGCCCAGTCCCCAGTAGCGCTAGGGACGGAGCGCGGCCGGACGCCGTCCTACCGCCGCTGGGGGCAGGTGCGGAGGTCCTTGGCCCCGCAGGGTCCGACCGCGCCACAGGTGAGGCACCAGACGTCGCAGCCGTCGGCGGCCGTGGTCATGTGGCGGAGACCGGCGGGGTGCGGTACGAGGCGGCAGGTGGCGGGTGCCTCGGGGGCGAAGGTCTGGAGCGCGCCCCATCCGGAGGGCGTCTGCAGGTCCGATCCGGTTCCGGCCAGCGGGCGCGGTTTCGTTTGCGCAGCCATGAGCCGGAATCTTAGCCATCCGCGGACGCGGTCCACAAGAGGACGCGACGATCCCGCGGTGGACCGGTCTCAGGCGTACCGGCTGTCGCCCCGAACCATCTGGGTCGGCGGCCGCAGCGCGTCGGCCTGGACCAGCGTGTCGTAGACCGACTCGGCGATGGCGGCGTGCCCGGCGGCGCTGGGATGGAAGGCGACGTCCTTGCCGCCGACGTCGCGCATGCCCAGCAGCAGGCGCGGCGCCAGCGCCAGCGGGGCCGGGTTGTGCAGCTTGGGCTGCTCGAAGAGCGGCTGCAGCGGGATGAAGTGGCCGTTCACGGAGTCGCAGTCGCCCTTGTCGATGGCGTCGTAGGCGCTCGGGCCGAGGCCGAGCTTGTTGACCGCGTCGGGGGCCGACCAGGTGCCCAGGCAGACCATGGCGGCGTGGGGCGACCCGGCCCGGAAGCGCTGCAGGATGGTCTCCAACTCGCTCTTGTACGCGGGCAGCTCGGTGCCATCGAGGAAGTCGTTGGTGGCCAGGTGGACGACGATCACGTCCTGCCCGCTCGGGTAGCGCCAGGGCAGGGCCCGGTGCACGGGCGCGCCGCTGGAGGCGATGATCGTCAGACGGACCTGGCCGACCTTCTTCTCCACCTCTCCGGCGAGCACGTAGGGGAAGGACTGCGACTGCGTCTCCGCCCCCACGCCGGCGGTGATGCTGGCGCCGACGAAGAGCATGCGGTAGGGTCGCCGCTCGAGCTGGCTGGCGCCGTAGG
>DATAXV010000068.1:0-13311 GCA_036272915.1 Candidatus Dormiibacterota bacterium | reverse complement strand
AGCCCACGGGGACGGTCGGGGTCGAGGCCGCGCGCCAGGGCCAGACGCAGGGCCAGCAGCTGGCCGGCGACGGCGAAGGGCAGCGGCGTGAGGCTCTCGGGCAGCCCCGTGTTCAGGATCAGCGAGCGCCCGGGAGCGTCCTCCTGGTCGCTGATCCGGAGCACGCTAGCGCCGAGCCCGCCCAGCTGCGTTCCCAGCTCGCGGACCTGGGCCAGGGCCGGGCCTCCGGCCTCGAGCAGGACCAGCGGGAAGCCCGCCTCGACGGCGGCGATGGGCCCGTGCAGAAAGTCGGCCAGCGACCGCGCCTCGGCGACCGAGTAGCAGGTCTCGGTGATCTTGAGGGCCACCTCCTCGGCCGTGGCCAGGTGATAGCCGCGGCCGAGCACGGCCATCCGCCGGGAGTGGAGCAGGGCGTCGACCATGGGCTCGATGCCGGCCTCGGCGGTGAGCACCGTGGCGAGGCCCTCGGGCACCGTCCGCAGGGCGGCCTCGAACTCGGCGTCGGGGTCGAGGGCGGCGGAGAGCATGGCCAGCTGGAGCAGGCTCGCCGTGTAGGTCTTGGAGGCGGGGACGCTCAGCTCGGGGCCGGCACCGAGGTCGAGCACGTACTCGGCGGCGCGGGCCAGGCGGGAGCCGACGTCGTTGGTCAGGGCGACCGTCATCGCCCCCTGCTCGGCGGCGCGTTCGAGCACGGTGCAGATGTCGACGGAGGCGCCGGACTGGGAGATGCCGAGCACGCAGAGCCGGCCCACCCGAGGGGAGGCCCCGTAGATGCCGAAGGCGGAGGGCGCGGCCAGGGCCACGGGCAGGTGGTTCCGGATCTCCAGGATGTACTTGCCGAAGGTGGCGGCGTGGTCGGACGTGCCCCGGGCCGCGATCACCAGTGCCGCCGGATCGCGCTCGCGGATCGCCTCGGCGACGCCCTGGATCGGCCCGGCGGCGTTGGCCAGCAGCCGCTCCGCGACGGCGGGCTGCTCCTCGATCTCGGCCCGGAACGCGCTCGTCATCCCTCCCATCCTGCTCCAGCCAGCTCCCTGGCCAGACGGAGGGCTCCGTCGACCGGCCTCGCCTCGAGCCGGACCACGGTCCCGCCGAGCCGGCGCCGCACCGCCGCCTCCAGCACCGGCTGGCCGAGCAGGAGGCCCCCGGCGAGGACGACGGGCAGCGCCGGATCGAGGCGGTCGCGCACCCGCTGCGCGGACGCGGCCAGCTCGGCCGCCCCGCCCTCGATGACCCGCGCCGCCTCGGGGTCGGCCTCGGCCGCCTCGAAGACGACGCCGCTGAAGGCAGCCCACCGGTCCGGCTCCTTGTGCTCGTGGAAGCGATGGAGGAGGTCGAGGGGATCCTCGCAGCCGGTCGCCTCGAGCAGGGCGCGGTGGACCCGGCTCAGGGGTCGGGCCTCGTCGCGGGCGAGGAGCATGCTCCGGATCGTCTCCTTGACCGTCCCGTAGCCGCTGCCCTCGTCGCCAAGCAGGTGGCCCCAGCCGCCGGCCCTCGCCTCCTCGCCGCTCCCGGCGCGGCCGTAGGCGATGGAGCCGGTCCCGGCGATGAGGACGACGCCCGCCGAGAGCCCCGCCGCCGCCAGCGGCAGGTGGCCGTCGTTGACGACCCGGACCCTGGCCCCGGGCACGAGCTCGGAGAGGAGCGTGGTCAGCTGCTCGTTGGCCCACGCCCCGTCGGCACCGGCGGCGCCGGCGCAGAGGGCGTCGACAGAGGCGCCGTCGACCAGCTCGGCGAGCACGCCGCTCAGGTTCCGCCGGGCGGCGTCCAGGCCGATGCCGGCCGGGTTGCCGGCGCCGCCGATGGCCTCGGCCGGCTGGAAGCCATCGCTCCAGGCCACGGCGCGGGTCCCGGTGCCGCCGATGTCGAGCCCGACGATGATGCCGCTCATCCCACCGCCACCCCCTCGCGCTCATAGATGCTCTCGCCGGCGCGCAGGGTCAGGCTGACCTCGAGCGCCGGATCGAGCAGGACCAGGTCGGCCGGCCCGCCCGGCGCGATCCGTCCCAGCTCCTCCTCGCCGATCGCGCGGGCCGAGCTGAGGCTGGCCATCTGCACGGCCCGGCGCAGGCCGACGCCGGGAAAGGAGCAGACGATCCGGATCTGCTGGTCCAGGGTCGAGGCGCCGCCGGCCAGCGTGTCGCCGTCGGCCAGGCGGACGGTGACCCCATCGCTGATCACGTCGCGGTCGCCGATGCGGTAGCGGCCTGGCGGCGACCCCGCCGCCGCCACCGAGTCGGTGGTCAGGGCGATCCGGTCCGGGCCCTTGAGCCCGATCGCGAGCCGGAGCATGGCCGGGTGGACGTGGACGCCGTCGGCGATCAGGCCGGCGGTGACCCCGGGCTCGGTGAGGACGGCGCCGGCCATACCGGGCTCCCGGTGGTGGATCGGGTTCATCGCGTTGAAGAGGTGGGTGGCGAAGCCGATGCCGGAGGCGAAGCCGCGCAGGGCCTGGGCGTGGTCGGCCGAGGTGTGGCCCACGGAGACGCGGACGCCGGCGGCGAGCAGCGTCGCCACCGCCTCCTCGGCGCCGGGCAGCTCCGGGGCCAGGGTGAGCAGCCGCGGGCGGGCGCGGGCCAGTCGCGAGACCGCCTCCGGGGTCGGGTCCTGGAGCAGCGCCGGATCGTGGGCGCCCCGCTTGGCCCGGCTCAGGAAGGGCCCCTCGACGTGGACGCCGAGCAGTCTCGCCCCCTCGTCGGGGACCCGGCGGGAGGCCTCGCAGGAGGCGACCAGATCGTCGATCGGGGCGGTGATGACGGTGGCCAGGAAGCCGGTCACGCCGCTCGCCGGCAGGTGCCGGGCCATGGCCGCCATCGACTCCGCGCCCTCGGCAGCGTCGTGGCCGCCGCACCCGTTGACCTGGAGATCGATGAGACCGGGGGCGACGACGTGGCCGGGCCCGCCGCGAACCCGGTCGGCGGAGGGGGCGGGGCCGGTGCCGATCTCGGCCACACGGTCGCCGCGGACCAGGACCCAGCCCTGCTCCAGCTCCTCCAGCGGGGTGACGACGCGGCCGCGCAGCAGCAGCCTCATCGAGCGCTCGCCGACAGCCGCAGCGAGAGCGTGTAGCGGTCGCCGCGCATCACCGACTCGACCAGCTCCACCCGCCGGCCGGTGCTGTCGGTGGTCAGCCGCTCGGCGCGCAGGGCGGCGCTCTCCGGCTCGACCTCGAGCAGCTCCGCCTCGTCCTCGGTCACCTTGCTGGCCCGGTAGGTCTCGGTCGCCACCGCCGGCTCCAGCCCGTACTCCCGCCGCATGATCCCGTAGAGCGACTCCGCCGCGAAGTCAAAGCGCTCGATCCCCGGGAGCAGCAGCGAGGGCAGGTGCGCGACCTGGATCGCGACCGGATGGTCGTCGGCGAGGCGGACGCGGCGGACGCTGGTCAGCAGCGCCCCCTCGGGGAGGCCCAGCTGGTGGGCGATGTGGAGCGGCGCCCGGACCGTCTCGATGCCGATCAGGCGGGCGCTCGGCCGCCAGCCGCGGCGCTCCATGTCCTGGGTGAAGGAGGTCAGACGGGGAGGGCCCTGGACCACGGCGTGGTCGGAGGCGACGTATGTCCCCTTGCCCTGGATCCGGACCAGGAGGCCCTCGTTGACCAGCGTGCCCACCGCCCTCCGCATGGTGATGCTGCTGACGCCGAACTCATCGCAGAGCTGGAGCTCGGAGGGAAGACGGTCGCCCTGGCGCCACATGCCCCTGGAGATCCGCAGGCGCAGGGCGTCAGCGGTCTGGCTGTACAGCGGCCCTGCCCTCATGTCCGTATAAGGTTATATCAACATGGGACGCATCGGGTTACCTGGTGCGGCACGGCCGACGGAGAACAAGCTCCCTCCGTCCCTCCGGGTCGTCTCCCGACCTCTCCAGATCGTGTCTGGATCTCATCTCAAAAGCTTCCCCCCGCCGCGCCGGGCCGTACCAGGTATTCGATTGTCACGGCCCCCGTCGGGGATGCGGTTACTACAGTCAGTATACGGTTATACAGGCGCGCGTCAACTACATTGCCTACACCAAATGATTCACCGTCTATGCAGTAGGTGATGATCACTTGTCCCCCATGTGTTGGGGGTTTCTCTAGAGGTCTCCTCGGACCACGCCGTAGAGCACCCGATCGTGCCAGCGGCCGAGGCGGTACTGGGCCCCCCTTGCCACGCCCTCGCGGCGGAAACCGGCCCGCTCCAGCGCCCGCTGCTCCGGAATGTTCTCGATGTCGGTGTCGGCCTCGACGCGATTCGCCGACGAGGCGGCGAGGAGGTCGGAGGCCAGCCGTCGCTGCGCGGCGGCGCCGATCCCCCGCCTCCGCCAGGCGGGATGGACGGTGATGCCGATGCGCCAGGCCAGGCTGAGCCGGTTCGGTCCCCAGGGAAGGCGGATGTAGGAGACGCGCCCGACGGCGGTCCCATCCTCCAGCTCGACGATGCGCATGCCGCCCTCGAACTGGGCCGAGGTCAGCATCTGGTCGGGCGGGTCGTCGAAGGCGTCCCAGGGTCCTCTCGCCTCGTCCCCGGCGAGCTCCTCCAGCAGCTCCATGTCTCCCCTCTCGGGGTGGCGCAACCGCACCCGCTCGACCCGCTCGCTCACTGGATGGTCGGATCCCCCATCGCCCGGAGGACGGAGGAGAGCAGGCCGGGGAAGCGATCCTCCATGTCCTCGAGGCGGAGCTGGTGGCGCCGGAAGCTGCCCTCCGGGATGACCCGGAGCAGGCCCGCCTCGCGCAGGACCTTGAGGTGGTGGGAGAGGGTGGACATGCTCACCGGCACGTCGAAGCCGCCACAGACCGACCCCCTGGGATCGGCCAGCTGCCCGATCATGCGCAGCCTGACCGGATCGGCCAGGGCCCTGAGCACCGTCTCCAGGTCGACCGACTCGATCGCGGGGTGGTGCAGGGCACGCATGACCGGACGATACCGGTCGGGACCGTTTCACAACAAATCGAATGCTCCCTCGGAGATCGCCGGCCCGGACCTCCCGGCGCGCGCGCTATAGTCGGCTCGCCGTGGACGCCCCGATCCTGACCCTGCGGCCGGGTCCCATCCGCCTGCGGGCCGCCCGCCGGACCCGGCTGATCGCGGCCGGCGCCGTCCTGGTCGCCGGCGTGGTGCTCTTCGCCGTCGCCCCGCTCGCCCGCCAGCAGTGGATCTGGTTCCAGGAGGCGGGGGCGCTGGGCGTGCTCTGGTCGCTCTACCTGATCTGGCTGGGACTGTCCCTCCGCCCGGTCATCGAGGTCGGCGCGGCGGCGGTGCGCCGGCGGATCCGGCTGCGCTGGCGCTCGATCCCGCGGTCCTCGCTGGTCGAGGCCGTCGGCTGCACCTACCTGACCCCGACCAGCGGCCGAGCCCGGTACGCCATCCTCCGCGACGGCTCGGGCAGGGTCGCGCTCTCCCTCCGCATCGGTCTCTGGAGCGACGAGGACGTGATCCGGCTCCGCTCCGCCCTCGACCTGGGCGAGGACGGCCTCGAGTTCGAGGAGCGTAGCCTGCGCCGGCTCGCCGGCGAGTACCCCGGGGTGCTGCCCTTCTGGCACGTCCACCCCAACCTGGTCGGTGCCCTCGGCGGGGTGGCGCTGACGCTGCTGGTCGCCCTCGGCGTCGTCCTCTCCGGCCAGGCCTCGCCCCGCTGAGCGCGGGTCAGCCGACGCCGAGCACCCGATCCAGCGCCGCCTCGATGGCGAACGGCCCGTCGTCGCAGGCCTCGACCACCGCGACCTTGTCCCGCAGCCCGGCCAGGGCATAGGGCTCGCGAAGGCAGACCACCGCCATCCCCGCCCGCTCCCTGGCCAGCCCCTCGAGCAGGGTGATCTGCCCCGGGCTGGGGCGGTGCACGCCGATCAGCAGCGAATCGACCGCCAGCGTCTCCCCCGGCCGGCGGGAGATCGCGCCCCGCCGCGCCGCCGCCGCCACGAAGGGGTCGTCGTCGCGCTGGCGCGCCTCCTCGGCGCCGGTGGCGCCGCCGCTGTCGTAGCTGGTGACGCCGATCCTCCCTCGCAGGGGCAGGAGGTCGGGACGGGAGGTGACCCGCACACCGGCACGGACCGCGCGCTCGACGGTCTCGGCGTGGTGGGCGAGGTCGAGGCCGCCGGCCTCCTTGGGGACCCTGGCCCGGTCGCGGGCGGCGGCCACGCGGGTCGCCGACAGCCGCAACCGGTCGAGGGTGATCCGGCCCGCTGCCACCGCCTCCAGGATGCCGGTGACCGCGGCCTCGCAGCGAGCCACCGAGTGGGGCACCGCGATCAGATCGTTGCCCGCCTCGAAGGCTCGGACCGCGACCTCGCCGAAGTCGGGGTGGTGGTGGACGACCCCGCCCATCTCCATCGAGTCGGTGCAGACCAGGCCCTCGAAGCCGAGCCGGCGCCGGAGCAGGCCGGTGGTGAGCGGCGTCGAGAGCGTGGCCGGGCGCCTCGAGTCATCGATCGCGGGCATCGACAGGTGGCCGGTCATGACCGCGTCGACGCCGGCGGCGATGGCGGCCTCGAAGGGGGGCAGCTCCCGGCGCTCGATGACCGTGGTCGGGGCGGCCACGGTCGGCATCAGCAGGTGGGAGTCGGCCTCGGTGTCGCCGTGGCCGGGGAAGTGCTTGGCGCAGCAGACGATCCCGGCCGAGTGGTAGCCCTCGACGGCGGCGGTGACGCAGGCGGCCACCGCGACCGGGTCCTCGCCGAAGGAGCGGACGCCGATGACCGGGTTGAGGGGGTTGTTGTTGACGTCGGCGACGGGCGCCAGGACCATGTTCACCCCGGAGGCGAGAAGCTCCCGGCCGGCGATCTCGGCCACGGCGCGGACGTGGCCCGGGCCGGCCCTGCCCATGAGCATGGCGCTGGGCAGCCGCGTCGCCCCGTTGACCAGCCGCTGGACCCGCCCTCCCTCCTGGTCGGCCGCGATCAGCATGGGCACGCCGGTCTCGACCTTGGCGAAGGACTGGAGCTCGTCGGTCAGGCGCCTGGTCGAGACCGGGTCGGGGGCGTTGTGGCGGAAGAGGATCACGTTGTTGATCAGGTGGCGGGCGATGAGGGCGCTGGACTCGTAGTCGAGCTCGGGTCCCGGCAGCCCGATCATCAGGCACTGGCCGACGAGCCAGCGGACGTCGCGCTCAATCATCGCCGAGCGCCCGGCCCAGGTCGCCACCCGTCTCCGCCAGCCTCGCCTCGGCCGCCTCGAGCTCGAGCCCGGTGCGGAGCATGAGCACGGCCAGCTTGGCGGTGCCGGCCTGGTCGAAGACCTCCTCCGCCCGCTCGCGGTCGCAGCCGGCGAGATCGGCGACCATCTCAATGGCTCGCCGGCGGAGCTTGCTGTTGGTCACGCGGACGTCCACCATCCGACTCAGGTAGACGTGGCCGAGGCGCCAGAACACCGCGGTCGAGATCATGTTCAGCGCCAGCTTCTGGGCGGTGCCGGCCTTGAGCCGGGTCGAGCCGGCCAGGACCTCGGGGCCGACCGGCAGCTCGATCGGCTGGTCGACCTCGGCGGCCAGGCTGGAGCCGCTGGCGCAGACGATGCAGGCGGTGTAGCAGCCCCGCTCGCGGGCGGCGGCCATCGCCGACCGCACGTAGGGGGTCTCGCCGCTGGCGGCGACCCCGATGGCGACGTCCGCCTCGTCGACCGCGGCCAGCGCTTCACGCCGCCCCGCGTCGACCGAGTCCTCGGCCCCCTCGATGGCGCCGGCGACGGCGTCGCGACCGCCGGCCAGGTGGGCCTCGACGAGGCCAGGGGAGACGCCGAAGGTGGGCGGGATCTCGGCCGCGTCAAGCGTGGCCAGGCGACCTGAGGTGCCGGCCCCGAAGTAGCGCACGCGGCCGCCTCGGCGCAGTCGCGCGACGGTCTCGTCGACCACCCGCCCGATCTGGGGCAGCTGGGTCGCGACCACGCCCGGCACGCCCTGGTCGGCGTCGCTCAGCGCGGCGAGGAGCTCGGCGGTGGAGGCTCCCTGCAGCTGGTCGGCGCCGGGAGGGAGGGCCTCGGTGGTGGCCTTGCGCGGGACCGCGGTCATGGTTCTGTCACCGTAACCGAGACTGCGCCGGAAGCGCGTGCCGCCGCTAGCCGTAGAGGTGCTCGGCGGCGGTCGACTCCCGGAAGGCGGCCGCCTCGACGGCGGTCCGCTCCAGGAGCGGCTCCAGGGGCAGGTCCCGCTCCAGCGCCAGGCGCAGGTCGTCGCCGCCGAAGAGCAGATCGAGGGCGCGACCCTCCCGTCGCCAGAGGACGCCGTCGCGCCGGCAGAGGCGCTGCAGGAGCAGCATGCCCTCGGCCACCGGCTGGAACGTGTTCCGGTCCGCCCAGGAGAACTCGATCGGGTCCTCCGGCCCGGCCACCACCCGGAAGGGATGGGGCGTGCCCCTGCCCTCCGACCATTCGGTGCCCTCGAGCAGCACCGTGCCCAGGTAGGCGAGCGTGGTGTCGGCGTCGGGGATGGCCGGTGACGGAACGGCCCAGGGCCGGCCGGTCTGATCCCACCACATGTCGCGGCGCCAGCCGCGCATGGTCACCTTGTGCAGCTCCAGCGCCTCGGGCCTGGCCCAGGCGGCGATCTCGGCGAAGGTGAGGCCGTGCCGCATCGGGATCGGCAGCTGGCCGACGAAGGACTCGAAGCCGTCCCGGCGCAGGATGCCCTCGACATGGGCCCCGCCCACCGGGTTGGGCCGGTCCAGGATCCAGACCGGGATCCCGGCCTCGGCCGCCGCCTCCATGGCCAGGATCATCGTCGACTGGTAGGTGTAGCAGCGCGCCCCCACATCCTGGAGGTCGACGGCCAGCCCGTCGAGGCCATCCAGATCCTCGGGGGTGGGCTTGCGATGATCGCCGTAGAGGCTCGTCACCCGCAGCCCGGTCAGGGGATCCGTGGCGTCGCCGACGGCCACGCCGTCCAGCGCCGCCGATTCCAGGCCATGCTCCGGCGAGAAGAGGCGGACCAGGTTCACCCCCGCTCGCTGCAGCTCCACCCGCCCCGGGGTCCCGGCCAGCGTCACCGCGGCGCGGTGCGTGACGAGACCGATACGGGCGGATCCGAAGGGAGGCCGCCCCAGGGCCACCTCCATTCCGGTCAGAACCGTCTCCCCCATCACCGACGAGGATAGGCGGAGGCGGCCGGCCGGCGCGCGGATGGGGCGGGCTCAACCCGCCCCGCTCCGCTCAGGCGACCCGCTCGGCCTCGTCGTCTTCCTCGGTCGTCTCGATCGTCTCCTGGTCGGAGCGGATCCGCTCCCCAAGCTGGATCAGAGCATCGCCGAAGTTGTTGGCGAGGCGTCCACCGAGCGTCGTTCGCTGCTGCGGGCGGCGGCGCCTCGTGGCGCGGGCGGCGGCCACGTCGGCGATGAGCCGCTCGTAGCGCTCCTGCGCGGTCGTGTAATCACTGTGCCAGTCCATCCGGACTCAATCTCCTTGACTTTTTCAAGCAATACCTTCATCTATTCAACGCCGGAGATGCCATTCGGTATTTCGGGAAATAGCACCTGGTGGAAATCACGCGGTCTCGTGCGCCATCGCCAATGGCGGTGAGCCGCCTCGGCGCATGCTGCCGAGCGACGGCGGTACGACCTCGTGCATCTCTCACAGCGTCGCGCTGAGAGGACCCCGCGGGCATCAGCCGACCGGCCGACCGGCGACCGCGTCGGTCAGCGCCGGAGGGCGGCTCGAATCAGGGGTAGATGCCCCTCACCAGGGTGGCGTTCGCCACCCGCTCCACGGCCAGTGCGTAGGCGGCGCTGCGCACGTCGATGCGCCGGTTGACGCTAGCGTGCAGCACCTCATAGAACGCACGGGTGATGATGTGGTGAAGCTTCGTGTTGACCTCCTCCCCCTCCCAGAAGAAGGCCTGGAGGTCCTGCACCCACTCGAAGTAGGACACGATCACCCCACCGGCGTTGGCCAGGATGTCGGGCAGGACCATGATGTCGCGGTCATAGAGGATCCGGTCGGCGCCGGGGGTGACGGCCATGTTCGCCGCCTCCGTGATCAGCCGGGCGCGCACGCGCTCGGCGTTGCCCTCGGTGATCTGATCCTCCAGGGCCGCCGGCACCAGCACCGTCACCGGCAGCTCGAGAAGCTCGACGTTGCTGATGTCGTCGCCCTTCTTGAACTTGGAGACGTGGCCGCGGAAGCGCCGGTGCTCGCCCAGCGCGTCGAGGTCGAGGCCCTTCTCGTTGTAGACGGCGCCCTTGGAGTCGGAGACGGCGACCACGCGCAGGCCGGCGTCGCGGAGCAGCCGGGCCGCCGAGCGGCCGACCTGGCCGTAGCCCTGGATGGCGACGCTCGGCGTCTCCTCCTCCACGTGCAGGTACTTGAGCGCCTCCAGGGTGAGGTAGGTCACGCCGCGTCCGGCGGCGTCGGCCCTGCCCTCGGAGCCGCCGACGTCGACCGGCTTACCCGTGACCGAGGCCGTCACCGAGTGGCCCTCGTGCATGGAGACGGTGTCCATGAACCAGGCCATCACCCGCGAGTCGGTCCCCAGGTCCGGGGCGGGGATGTCCTTCTCGGGGCCGGTGAGGAGGCGGATCTCGGTCGCGTATCGCCGGGTCAGATGCTCCAGCTCGGTGATGGTGAGCTTGCGGGGGTCGACGGCGACCCCGCCCTTGGCCCCGCCGTAGGGGATGCCGACCACGGCGCACTTCCAGGTCATGAGCATGGCCAGGGCCCGGACGCTGTCGATGGTGAGGCCCGGGGTGTAGCGGAGCCCGCCCTTGGCCGGGCCCCGGCTGATGTTGTGATGGACGCGGAAGCCGGTGTAGAGGCCGACCGACCCGTCGTCGTGACGGACCGGGAAGTGGACTGTCAGCTCGCGCTTGACCTGGCGCAGCATGCGGCGGGCGCCATCGTCGAGCCCGACCAGCTCGGCGGCATCGTCGAATCGCTTCTGCGCGACCTCGAACGCGGACCTGGTCTCAACCTCGATCGCCAATTCGCACAACCTCTACACTCACCTGGAGCCTACTACCGGGGCAGTACGATAGCAGCCGTCCGAGGTCGGCGTGGGCCTGTACGGGGTGAGGTCAGCGAGTTCGGCGCGAGGAGGTCCCGGCCCGGCGCGCGGGCCTGGCCTTGGCGGCCTCCAGAGACCGCTCCAGCGCGTCGAGGCGGCGCGAGAGTTGTTCCAGATCCCTCCGGCTGGGGATGCTCAGCCGCTTCAGCGCACGCTCCACCGCGAGCTCGACCAGCTCCTCCAGGTCGCCCCGCCGGCGCTCGACCTCGCCGGTGACCAGGGCCGCCGGCGCGCTGAGCGTGCGGCGGACGTAGCCGAGCAGGGCCTGGCCGCGCTCCTGGACCGGCGGCTCGCCGTTCTCGGAGCCACGCTTCTCCTCGCTGGCCACGATCTGAGAGAGGATCAGGGGCGTGAGGTCCCGTCCGGTCTCGCGCTCGACGACCTGGATCTCCTCGCCCAAGCGCAGCAGCTCGGAGATGCCCTCCAGGGTCACGTAGCGGCTGGTCCTGGTGTCGTAGAGCTTGCGGTTGGCGTACTTCTTGATGACGTGCTTGCGCTGCCCGTCCATGTGACAATCATAACGCAGTGCGTTATGCTGTGGCGATCGACGAATTCACATGGAGGATCTAGCCGTGGCCCCCAACCACAAGCGTGCGTCATCCGATGAGCAGGAGCGGGACATCCCCTCGGGTCCGGACAGTCCCTTCAGCGTGATCTGGGACGAGGCCCAGCGCCGGCTTCCGCCGCCCCTCGCCGACCAGCTCCGCCAGGGCCGCGACGCCTTTGAGAAGGGCGTCGGAGCGGTGCAGGCCCAGATCGAGCGCCGTGCCGCCCAGGCCGACGTCGACGCCCTGACCCGCCGCATCGACCAGCTCTCCCGGCAGGTCGAGGAGCTGTCGGCGAGGCAGAAGGCGGGCGAGCCCGCGCCGAAACGGGCGACGAGGGCCAAGTCGACCACGACCAAGAGCGAGGCCAAGCCGGCGGCCAAGCGGCGCACCAAGAAGCAGGACGCGGGAGCCGAAACCACCGAGTGACGGTTCCCAGGGTCAGGGGCGGGCGATCTCCAGCCGGACGTCGGCGGGGCAGCGCAGCACCCTGACCTCGGTGCCGGCGCCGCTGCCTGACAGCTCCAGGTCGAGCGGCCCCGACCGGCGGTCGACGCGCACGCCGGTCAGGCTCAGGCGCCCGCCCATCCAGGAGGGCAGCCAGGCGGCGACCCGGACGGCACGGCGGAGCCCGTCGACGCGCAGGCCGGCGACGCCCCCGCACAGGCCGTGGACGACGCTGCCGGCGGCCCAGGCCTGGGGCGTGCACGCGTCCTGGTACGGCTCCGGACGGCCGGCGGCGGTGCCCGAGAAGAGCTCGGGCAGGCGGTGCTCGCCGTCCGCCTCGGCGACGCCGACCAGGCCCTGGAGGCCCATGGCGAAGTCGCGGCGCATGCCGTAGGCGGCCATGCCGGTCAGGGCGAGCATGGTGTCGTGGGGCCAGACCGACCCGAGCTGGTAGCTGCCGGCGTCGTAGCGGGCCTGGCCCGTGGCGTAGGTCCTGATCCCCCAGCCGGAGAACATGTCCTCGCGGAGCAGCCGCTTGGCCGTGGCCCGGGCCAGGCCGGGCGGGAGCGCGCCGACCCAGAGCAGGTGGCCGGGGTTGGACGTCACCGTCTCCACCGGCCGCCCCGCTCGCTGCCGGGCGACGGCGAACCCGCGGTCGACACCGAGCCAGTAGTCGCGGAGCAGGCGCCGGCGGAGGTTCTCGGCCTCGCGCCGCAGCCGTCCCGCCTCGGCCTCGTCGCCGTCGAGCGAGAGGAGCCCGGCCATCTCCAGGCGCGCCCGCCAGGCGTAGCCCTGGACCTCGACGGGGGCGATCGGCGGCTCCGCCAGCGACCCGTCGACGTTGACCATGGAGTCGCCCGAGTCCTTCCAGGCCTGCTGAATCAGACCGCCGCCGTCGGCGTCGTAGTCGAGGTAGCCGTCACCGTCGTGGTCTCCGGTGCGCTCGATCCACTCCAGCGCCGCCTCGGCATTGGGCCGCAGCTCGCGCCAGAGCGAGGTGTCCCCGGTCCGGCGCACGTACGCGCCCAGCGTCATCAGGAAGAGGGGCGTGGAGTCGACCGACCCGTAGTACCGGCCGAAGACCAGATCGCCGCTGTTGCAGAGCGCGCTCTGGCGCATCTCGTGGAGGATCTTGCCCGGCTCCTCCTCCCGCCTCAGGTCCCTGATGCGGCCCTGGCGGGAGGCGAGCAGGCGCAGCGAGCCGCGGGCCACGCTGGGGTCCAGCTCCAGCACCTGGAGAGCGGTGATCAGGCTGTCCCGGCCGAAGACGGTCGAGTACCAGGGAGCGCCCGCCGCCAGGTAGGGCTCTCCCTCCCAGGTCGAGCGGAGCACCCGCAGGTCGGCGAGCTGGCGCTGG
>DATAXV010000067.1:0-2624 GCA_036272915.1 Candidatus Dormiibacterota bacterium | reverse complement strand
ACACCGTCCCGGCGGCCGAGCGGGTGGCGTTTGTGCTGCACGACATGTTCGGGGTGCCCTTCGACGAGATCGCCCAGATGGCCGGTCGGACCCCGGCCGCCGCCCGCCAGCTGGCCAGCCGGGCGCGCCGGCGGGTTCGCGGCACCCCGGTCGTCGAGGCCGCCGAGCTCGCCCGTCAGCGGCGGGTTGCCGAGGCCTTCCTCGCCGCCGCGCGGGCCGGCGACGTCGGCGCGATCCTCGCCGTGCTGGCTCCCGATGTGGTCCGGCGGGCGGATCGTGCCGCCCTCCCGGACGGACGGGCGACCGAGGTCCGTGGGGCGCGGGAGGTCTCGGAGGAGATCACCGTCTTCGGACGGAACTCGCGGTTCGCCGAGCCGGTCCTGGTCGACGGCAGGGTGGGGATCCTGGTGGCGCCGCTGGGGCGGATCCGCTTCGCCCTCGCCATGACCTTCGAGGGCCAGCGGATCGCCGCCTACGAGCTCGTCGCCGACCCCGGCCGGCTGGAGCGGCTCGACCTCTCCGTCATCGACCGGTGAGGAGACCGGCCGCGATCGACGGCGTCGGATGGATCAGGGGCCGGAGAACCGGCAGAGGGGCGTCGCCAGTCTGACGGCGGCACGCTCGGCCCCGGCGGGCTCCGGTCCCATGGCGGTCCATGGATCGCACGGGGCGCCGGCGTCGGCGTCGAGCACGGCCAGCGCCGGCCCCGCTGTCTGGGGGTGAAGCTGCCGGCGAATCCTGCCGGTGGCGACATTGGCACCCCGGGTCAGTATCGACACAAGGAGGCCGGTCGCCGCGCGGAGACGCCGCTGGAGGACCGACCGCTGACGTGATCCTCTGAGCAGGAGAGCCAGCGCGGACTGTGCCTCGACAATGAGAACGACGCCGGCACTGTTGAAGCGCCGTCTGTCTCTCCGACTGTGCTCGCCTCCCCGTTGAGCTCCGTTGAGATCAGTCCTGGACTCAAGCATGTATGTGGTGATTCGCATTGCTTTCAGACCCCGCCCTCACGATGAAATGGACCCGCATGTGGCCATGACAACGACAGTGTTCCATGCGATTACCACGGTAGTCTCTCGTTGAGTGGCGGGGGAGGTGCGAACGTCCCAGCGCCGATGGGTCATTCGGCCCCCGGCCGGGACGGCTGTCCGGGGTCGAGGGACGGCCGTCGCAAGAGGTCGGGGTCGCGCCGGACCGAGCGTGGGTACTCGACGTGTAGGCTCCCGGTGGACATGGAGATGATGCCACGCCGGGCGCTGCTGGAGCTGCTGGCGGATCGCGCCGTCGGCCTCGAATCCGGCCTCCCCGTCCTCGTCGGCGTCGACGGTGTCGACGGCGCCGGGAAGAGCACGCTGTCCGAGGAGCTCCGCTCCGCGCTGGAGGCTCGCGGCCGTGGTGCCATCCATGTCGAGCTGGACGACTTCCAGCGGCCGCGGGAGCTGCGGAATCGACGTGGACCGCACTCTCCGGAGGGCTGCTACGAGGACGTGTTCGACCTGGAGGCGATCTCCGCGCTCCTCCTCGATCCGCTGCGCTCCGGCCGGCCCTTCCGCCTCCGCCACTTCGATCAGTCCACCCAGAGTCCCCATCCGGAGGGGTGGCTCAGCCTGGGCGAGGGTGCGGTCGTCATCATCGACGGTGGCTACCTGCACCGGCCGGAGCTGGCCGGCCGCTGGGACCTCACGCTGTTCGTGACCGTCCCTGCCGAGCTCTCCCTCCGGCGCGGCGTCGACCGCGACCTCGCCTCCGCGCTCGGGCGGGAGCCGATGCCAGAGGCCGAGGCCGCGGCCCTGCGTCAGCGGATGGAGCTGCGGTGGCGCCGCGGCTGGCTTCCGGCGCAGCGGCTGTACGAGGAGCTGGCCGACCCGGTGCGCAGGGCGTCCGTGCTGATCGACAACAGCGAACCGGCCATGCCTGGCGTCGAATGGAGGGTGTCGCCCGGCGCGTCCGGGTGAGCCACCGGCGGCCACATCGGTCTGGCGCCTCGGCGGCGTGGTTGATAGCGTGAATGGCAGGATGGATGCGAGTCCGGAGGTCGCCGCCCTGCTCGACCGCCTGATCGGGGAGGCCAGGGCGTGCGGACCGCTCAACCTGACCGGGGGGACCGCCGACCGGCGGCCTGGGGAGGACGGGATCTACGTGCTCCGCGGAAGCCGGCGGATCTTCGCCAGCGCCCAGCCTCGCTCGGACCGGCTGGAGGGGCATCTGGTCCTGTCTCGTCAGGTCATCGACCCCGGCTTCGTCAGGGTCGAGCCGATGACCAGGCGGCTCTACTTCCACCACTACGTCATCGCCTCCGGATCGCAGTTCAGCGAGCGCTTCCTGGCCTGCGTCCGCGAGGCCTACGCGGTGGGGCAGGGGGCGCACCTGAAGGCCGGCCCGCGCAGCTGACGGCGGGGGTCGGCTCGGTCCGACGGCCGCCGCCGCCGGACCCGATCAGGGAGCCTGTCGCGGGCCGCCGGCCGGCGAGGGCGGGCGGCGGATGTGCGGAGCCCCGGCTCCATAGAAAATCCCCTACGCGGTAGCGCGGCGCAGTTCGAGTTCGCCCATGGTGAGGTCGTAGCCGAGCCGCTGGAGGTGGCGCACCGCGTTGAGGGCAGACTGGCGTTGTCGCCTCTCGTCGA
>DATAXV010000066.1:0-11265 GCA_036272915.1 Candidatus Dormiibacterota bacterium | reverse complement strand
CCTGGATGGCGCTCTACTGCCTGACCCTGCTCGAGCTGTCGCTGACGCTGGCCGCCGAGGACCCCTCCTACGAGGACGTGGCGATCAAGTTCCTCGAGCACTTCACCCTGATCGCGACCTCCCTCGACGAGCAGGGCCTCTGGGACGAGCAGGACGGCTTCTACTACGACGTCCTGCGCCAGAACGACGGGACCCGCATCCCGCTGCGCGCCCGGTCGATGGTGGGCCTGCTGCCGCTCTGCGCGGTCGCGGTCCTGCCCACCTCACTGCGCGAGCGGCTGCCCGACTTCTCGCGCCGGATGGACTGGATCCTGGCCAACCGGCCGGCGGTGCGCGCGGTCATCGAGCACTCGGCCGCGCCCGGCGAGAACGACAGCTACCTGCTCTCGATCGTCAGCCCGGACCGCCTCCGCCGGATCCTCTCCCGGATGCTGGACGAGGAGGAGTTCCTCTCGCCGCACGGGATCCGCTCGCTCTCGAGGGCGCACCTGGCCCACCCGCTCGGCTTCCGCCTCGGCGACACCACGGCCCGCCTCGATTACGAGCCGGCCGAGTCGACCACCGCCCTTTTCGGCGGCAACTCGAACTGGCGAGGCCCGATCTGGTGGCCGGTCAACCACGTCCTGTTGGAGGCGCTGCGCCGCTACTCCCTGCACCTGGGCGACGGCTACCTGGTCGAGTGCCCGACCGGCTCCGGTCAGAAGCGGACCCTGGCCGAGGTGGTGGCCGAGGTCGAGCGGCGTCTGATCTCGCTCTTCGAGCTGACCCCGGACGGGAGGCGGCCGTTCCTCGGCCAGACGCCGCTCCTGCTCCGGCCCGGCTGGCGCGACCAGCTGCAGTTCCACGAGTACTTCCACGGCGATACAGGGGCCGGGCTCGGCGCCTCTCATCAGACGGGGTGGACGGCGCTGGTCGCGGATCTCATCCTCCGCACTGATTGAGGTCACCGGACATCGCGGGCGGGGAGGCCCGCCGCTTCACGCTGGGTTCATGTTCGATCGGCACCGTTCTCCGGTGGCCGGTCCCTCGACGCCCGGCTCGACCAAGGAGTAGACACTGAGACCAGGGACGATCGGCGTGGCGGTGGCGGCGGTGGTGGCGCTCGCGCTCTTCTTCGGAGCGGCCGGCGTCATCTACCGCGATGTGATCGACACCTCGCAGACGATGACGCTGAACGCGTCGCCGGGCCGTACCAACACCGAGGCGACGCTCGTCGACTACCAGGCGCTGGCCGGTGGCTGGCGGGTGATCGACGGGTCGACCGCCGGGTACCGGGTGCGCGAGCGATTCGCCCACACCAGCGCGGATCACACAGCCTCGGCCGAGACCAGCCAGGTGACCGGCTCGATGACGTTGGTCGACGGCGCCGACGGCCCTGAGGTGAGCGGGGCGACGATGAACGTGGCGCTGGCCGGGCTGCGCAGCGTGGACCAGCTCGCCGGCCACCGGGCCACCTCCCGCGATCCGATCGCCTCCGCCGCCCTCGGCGCCTCCCGCCACCCGGACGCGACCTTCACCATCGACGAGCCGATCGTGCTGCCGTCGCGTCTGCCCGAGGACCAGCCGGCGGACCTCGTCGTCCCCGGCCGGCTGACGCTGAACGGCCGGACGCAGACCGTCGATTCCTCGCTGCGGGCGGCGATCGACGGTGAGCGGCTGCTGGTCGTCGCCGGGTCGATCGAGACCGACATGACCGACTTCGGCATCACCCCTCCGCAGCGCTCGTTCGTCACCGTCCGGACGGCGGTGGCGATCGACTTCATGCTGCGGCTGGCTCCCGCCTGAATCAGGCGGTCGGCACCTCGGCCAGGTGCCGGGGGAACGCGGTCAGCGCCCGGCCCCGGCCGCGCTCGACGACGACGTCGTCCTCGATCCGGACCCCGCCCCAGCCGGGCAGGTAGATCCCGGGCTCGATGGTGAGGACCATGCCCTCCTCCAGGACCAGGTCGGATCCGGGGTCGAGGCTCGGCACCTCGTGGTCCTGCAGGCCGAGGCCGTGGCCGACGCGGTGGATGAAGGCATCGCCGTACCCGGCGGCTCGGATGACCGCGCGAGCGGCCTCGTCGATCTCGCCCGCGGTCCGGCCGGCGCGGACCTCGGCCAGCGCCGCGTCGTGCGCCTCGAGGACCACGCGGTGGACCTCCCGCTGGCGCTCGTCGGGGGCCCCGGCCACCGCCACCCGGGTGGTGTCGGCGCAGTAGCCCTGCCAGGAGGCGCCGAAGTCGAACAGGGCCAGCTCCCCGGCCGCCAAGGGTCGCCGGCTCGGCCGGTGGTGGGGCAGCGCTGAGTTGGGGCCGAACTGGCAGAGCGAGGGAAACGAGTGCTCCGCGCCGGCGGCGGCGAAGGCCTCGGTCAGGGCGGTCGCGGCCTCGATCTCGGTGATCCCCTCGCGGAGGGCGGCGAGCAGCAGCCCGGTCGCGTCGTCCGTGATCCGTGCCGCCCGCTCCAGCAGCGCGATCTCGCGGGCCGTCTTGCGAGCCCGGAGCCGGCGCAGGGTGGGGCCGGTGTCGATCAGCCGGCCGGTCTCAACGGTCGCGTCGAGACGCCCGAAGCCGGCCAGGGTGAGGTGATCCTTCTCCACGGCGAGCGGGGAGGGAGAGGGCTCGAGCGCCGCCGCCACCAGCCGGTAGGGGTCCTGGCCGTCCCGCCAGCCCCTCACCCTCACGCCCTCGGCCGCGGCGGCCTCCGCCGCCTCGGCCTCGATGGCGGGGACGATCAGGTCGATCGCGCCGCCGCGCAGGCAGAGCGCCATCAGGCGCTCCAGCGGCTCGGCGCGAAACCCGGTGAGGTAGGCGATGGAGATGGGGTCGGTGAGGTACGCGCCGCCGGCCCCCTTCTCCTCCAGCCACTCCTGCAGCCGCGTCAGCGGCGCGCGCTCGTCGCTCATTCCACGTGGGTGAGGCGAACGGTGTAGCTGCTGCCGCCGGGCGCCTCGACCTCGATCTCGTCGCCCACCTTGTGGCCGAGCAGGGCGTGGCCCAGGGCCGACTCGAAGCTGAGGCGCCCGTGGCCCGGGTCGGCCTCGGCTGGAGGCACGATCCGGTACGTCTCCTCGGGCTGGTCCTCCTCGGCGAAGGTGACCGTGCTCAGCACCTCGACGATACCGCTGGAGGCGTGGTTCTCGACCAGCACGTGGTTGCGGACGATGCCCTCCAGCTCGAGGACCCGGGTCTCGAGGAAGGACTGCTGGTTGCGGGCGGCGTGGTACTCGAAGTTCTCGGAGAGATCGCCGAGCTCGCGCGCCGCCTTGATGCGGGCCACGATCTCCGGCCGCTGCACCTTGACCAGCTGCTCGAGCTCGCGCTTGACCCCGGCGAGCCCCTCGGCGGTGATCGGAACCTCGTTTCGCTGGGCCATTGCTAGAAACCTCCGGGGACCATTTGCTGCACCTCGGCGTACAGGCGCCTCTGGATGAGGAAGAAGACGCCGTAGGTGCCTCCCGCCAGCGCGACGGCGACGACGACCGCGGCCACGGTGTGCAGGAGGGGATTGCCGATGGGGGAGAAGGCGACGGCGTCGCCGCCGATGATGGCGCCCGCGCAGAGCGCGGCGGGGCTGATCAGGGGCAGCAGGCGCAGGCGCCGGACGACCTCCGGGATCGGCTGCTCGGGGCGGCCGGCCAGGCGCTGGCCCATCACCCCCACAGACCGGACGTGGTGGAGGTTGGGGGTGACGGTGAGCATCACCGTGACCTGGTTGCCGGGCACCCGGTTCAGCCGCTCGACCGGCACCAGGAACTGCTCCTGTCCGGCCCGGGTCTTGATCATGAGCATGCCCAGGCCGAACGACGTGCTGACCTGGCTGGCACCGACCAGCTGGCCCTGGATCATCCGTGGCTCGAGCTTGCGGTCCATGCGCGCCAGCCGGTAGCCGGGGACGACGAAGCTGGCCAGGAAGGCGACCGGCGTGAGCCAGACCGCCGCCGCCACCGCCCGGACCGGCCAGCCGTAGGGCAGGAGGAGCAGGATCACGGCCATGATCACGACGCAGACCGCGGCCACGCCGAGGGAGTAGAGACCGAGACGCTCGACGAACTCGGGAGCGTAGCCCTGGAGGAGCCCTCCGCCTCTGACGTATCGCTCCCGCTGCTTGCGCTGCTGCTGAGAGGTCTGCCCCTGCGCCGCCTGCTGGGGTCGGGGCATCTTGGGGCGGACCTGACGCACCTGGCGGGTCTGACCGCCTCTCTTTGCCATCACGTGCGAGTCTATCGGGCGCACCCGGAGACTGTCGCCACCCGGAAGCGACCTTGGGGACCTTATGATGACGCCGACGTGAAGGGGGGGATCGCGGTCGCGGCCCTGCTCGCGCTGCTGACGCTGGCGAGCTGTGGCGCCGACACGTCCTCGGCGCCGCTGCCCCGCGGCTTCCGCCGCTACCAGGACCAGGGGAGAGGTTTCGTCATCGCCCTGCCCTCGGGCTGGCGAAAGACCATGGAGGACGCCCAGGGCGTCAACTTCACCGACCGCGACCGCGACCTGCTGCTCGAGATCGGCGACCAGCCCTCGGGCGCGGATGGCCTCGACGCCGCCACCGGCCAGATGGTCACCGAGCTGACCGGCGGAGGGCCTGGGAACACGGTCACCGTGACCGAGGCGACGCTCTCCGGCTACCCCGCCCGCCGGATCCAGGCCGAGGTGCCGACCAAGGGCGGGAACAGCAACGTCGAGGCGGTGGTCACGGTGCACGACGGCGTGATCTGGTCGGTCGCCCTGACCGGCCTCAAAACCAGCGTCCAGCAGGCCCAGGGTAGCTTCGACCAGGTGACCCAGAGCTTCCAGGTCAGCACCTCGGGATCGGGTACCTAAACGCCCGGTCCGGCACCCACCATGATCCGTCATCCTTAGGCGATGAGGGATGTCTTCGCAGGGCAGAGGGGGAACGCCGTCCTGCGCCGCCTGGCGGGTGAGCAGGTCATCTGGCTGACGACGGTGGGGCCGGATGGGCAGCCGGTGCCGTCCCCGGTCTGGTTCATCTGGGAGGGGGACTCCTTCCTGATCTACAGCCGTCCGGACGCGCTCAAGCTGCGCAACATCTCCGCCAACCCCAAGGTGTCGCTGAACCTCGACGGCGACGGCAACGGCGGCGAGATCGTCGTCGTCTCCGGCGAGGCCGAGGTCGAGCAGGAGGCCCCGGCGGCCAACGAGCACGTGCAGTACGCGGCCCGCTACAGCGAGGGCTTCAACCGGCTCCAGATGACGCCGGACCAGTTCGCCGAGGGCTATTCGGTCGCGATCCGGGTCCGTCCGACGGCGTATCGATCGTACTGAGCCCATGACCACGGAGGGGTTCGGGCGCCGCTGAGCCATCGGCAAAGACGAAGAGGCCCCGCCGTCGGGCGGAGCCTCTTGCGATGGTGTCGGTGGTCCCGATCAGACGGCGGGGCCGGTGCCCAGGGTCACCTCGGTGGTGTGGGAGCCGGACTGGCTGGCCCAGGTCACCTGGACCTGCTGGCCCGGCTTGTACTGCTGGAGGACGGTGCCGAGGGTCGCGGCCGAGGTCACCGAGTTGCCATCCACGGCGGTGATGACCGAGTACTGGGGAATGCCCGCCTGGCTCGCCGCCGAGGGGGTGGCGAAGCCGGCGATGAGCGCGCCGGAGGAGACGGACAGGCCCAGCTGCTGGGCGCTCTGGGCGGTCAGGTCCTCGACGTCGACGCCGAGGAAGCCGACCTGGCCGAGGATGACGGTCGAGCTGGCGTCGCCCTTCCGGATCTGGTCGATGATCGAGATGGCCTTGTTGGTGGGGATCGCGTAGCCGACGGTGGAGGAGTTGCCGGACTGGCCGTTGCCGCCGTTGTCACCGCCGCCCTGGTAGCCGCTGCCGCCGCTGCCGGGCACGTAGGAGCCGTTCCCGCCGTTCCCGTCGTAGCCGCCACCGTTGTTGGAGCTGCCGCCGCTGTTGCCGCAGCCGTTGCCGTTGCCGGCGGTGACCATGGCGACGACCTGGCCGGCGGAGTTGACGAGCGGGCTGCCGGAGTCGCCGGGCACGATCGGGTCGCTGGTCCCGAGCATGCCGGTCAGGTTCTCGGCGCTGCCGTCGTCGTCCTCGGCGGTGATCGACTGGTTGAGGGCGGTCACCGAGCCGGTGGTCCCGACCGGGGTCCCGCCCTGGCCGCAGGCGTTGCCGAAGTCGGCGATCACCTCACCCACCTTGACCGTGGAGGAGTCGGCCAGCTTGGCCGTGGGCAGCCCGGAGACACCCTCGATCTGGATCAGGGCGACGTCGACGGTGGGGTCGACGCCGACCACCTCCGCCGTGTACGACTGCGAGTGGCCCTGGATGACGACGCTGATGCTGGTCGCGCCCTCGACCACGTGGTTGTTGGTCAACACCTCGCCGTCGGAGGTGAGGATGATGCCGCTTCCGGCGGCCTGCTCGGAGCCGTTCGCGGTCTCCACGTTGGTGTTGACGTCGACCACCCAGGGGTCGACCTGGCTGGCCAGCGAGGATCCGCTGTTGCCGCTGTTGCCGTTGTTCTGCGAGGCCTGCGGCGACAGCTTGATCGGGTCCCGGTTGATGGATCCGACGAGGGTGCTGCCGGCCCAGCCGAGGCCGGCGCCGACGATCACCAGCGCAACGCCGGCGACGATGGCGGTGGCGATGACCGGTCCGCGTCGCCGGCGGCCGCCGCCGGGCCCCTGCGGGGGCGGCATCGGCGACCATCCGCCCGGAGGCGGCGGGGTCCAGCCCCCGGACGGGGGCGTCCACCCGCCCCCGGGGGGCGGAGTCCAGCCACCCTCGGGGGGCGGGTTCCAACCCTGTCCAGGTGGCGCCGACCAGCCGCCACCCGAAGAGGAGCTTTGCGAGTTCGGGTCCTGGATGCTCATGACTCCTGCCTGGTGTTTGGTTCTTTCACGGATGTCCCGTGTTGTCAACCAAGCTAGGAATCGTTTGTGAACGACCGATGAACCTCTGAAATCGGCGACGACGTGGTCACGCGGTCCGCAACCAGACGGCGCAGCCCCCGGGCAGCCGGACCTCGCCGGCCCCCTCCTCGAGTGGCGCCGAGGCGAGCAGCACCGCCTCATGCGGGGGGAGCGACACGCTCTCCGAGGAGAGGTTGACGACGCAGGCGAAGCCCGGATCCCGGCTCAGGGCGAGGACGCCCGCAGGTGCCTCGAGCCATCGGAACCCCCCGTCGCCCAGAGCCGGTTCGCCGCGGCGCTGCCGGAGGGCGGCGCGGTAGAGGGTGAGCATCGATCCCTCGGCGGTGGCCTCGGCGTCAGCGGTCAGCTCGCGCCAGGCGGCGGGCTGGGGCAGCCAGGGTGCCGCCGAGCCGGAGGCGGAGAAGCCGAAGGGGGTGGCGTCGCCCGACCACGGCAGCGGCACCCGGCACCCGTCGCGGCCGCGGTGCCTGTGGCCGGAGCGCACCCACAGCGGGTCCTGGAGCACCTCCTCGGGGAGGTCCTCAACCTCCCAGAGCCCGAGCTCGTCGCCCTGGTAGACGTAGGCGTTGCCGGGCAGGGCGAGGATGAGGAGGGCCGCCGCGCGGGCCCGTCGCGTCCCCAGTTCGAGATCGGTGGAGACGGTCCCGGCCGGGGCCAGCCCCTTGCCCTCGGGGCGTCCGTAGCGGGTCACGTGGCGGATCACGTCGTGGTTGGAGAGGACCCAGGTGGCGGGGGCGCCGACGCCCTGGATGGCGGCGGTCGTGGTGTCGATCGCCCGGCGCATCTCGGCGGCGTCCCAGGGCGCCAGCAGGAAGTCGAAGTTGAACGCGGTGTGGAGCTCGTCGGGCCGCAGGTAGCGGGCCAGCCGCTCGGCCGACTCGACCCAGATCTCCCCGACGAAGACGCGGGGGTCGTCGCGGTAGGCGTCGGCGATCCGGCGCCAGCGGCGGTAGACCTCGTGCACTCCCTCCTGGTCCCAGGCCGGATGGCGCTCGACGAAGGGCGGCCCCTCCGAGGCGCGGGGGGTGACGTCGGGGAAGGCGGGGTCCTTGACCAGGCCGTTGGCGACGTCGATGCGGAAGCCGTCGACGCCCCGGTCGAACCAGAAGCGGAGCACGGAGTCGAACTCGGCCATGACCTCGGGGTTCTCCCAGTTGAGATCGGGCTGCTCGGGCGCGAAGAGGTGCAGGTACCACTCGCCCAATGAGCCGTCGGCCTCGGCCACGCGCTGCCAGGCGGGACCGCCGAAGGCGGCCGGCCAGTTGGTCGGAGGCTCCCCGCCGCCCGGCCCGCGGCCGGTCCTGAAGACGTACCGCTCCCGCTCCCTCGAGCCCGGTCCCGCCGCCAGCGCCTCCTGGAACCAGGGATGCCGGTCGCTGGTGTGGTTGGGGACGATGTCGAGGATCACGCGGATCCCATGCTCGTGCGCCTCCTCGAGCAGCGCCTCCGCCTCCTCCAGCGTGCCCAGGCGAGGATCGATCCGGCGGTAGTCGGCGACGTCGTAGCCGGCGTCGGCCTGCGGCGACACGTACCAGGGGTTGATCCAGATCGCGTCGACGCCGAGGTCGCGCAGGTAGGGCAGCCGCGAGCGGATCCCGGCGACGTCGCCGATGCCGTCACCGGAGCCGTCGGCGAAGGAGCGGATGTAGACCTGGTAGATGACGGCGTCGCGCCACCAGGGGCGGTCGGCGCGCCCGGGGAGGGCTGGCTTCGGGTTCATGTCCGCCATCGTGCCCCAGAGCCGCCCCGGCGCGCACGCGAGCCACCGCCGCCGGTCCGGGTAGGCTGAGGTGGAGACGACGCAGGTGCCGGCCCCTCGCCGGGCCGCGGCCCAAGGACCGCCCAGGAGGTACACATCGCATGACCGACGGCAAGCGCTATCGCATGGGCCGGATCTTCGGGCCGGACGGCAGGGCCCTCATCCTCCCCGTCGACCACGGCATCAGCCTGGGCCGGATCGCCGGGCTCGAGGACCCGGTCGAGCGCACCGCCGAGCTGCTCCAGCTGGGCTGCGACGGCTTCCTCATGGGCCCCGGTCTGGTCCGCCATTCCGTCCACCTCTTCGCCCGGCGCGACGCTCCCGCCCGTCTCCTCACCCTGGACACCTTCTGGCGCGAGGACGGCGAGGAGATCAGTGCCAGCGGGCTGATCGCACCGGTCGAGACCGCGGCCAGGCTCGGCGTCGACGCGATCAAGCTCTTCATGGCCTGGAACGTCAGCACCGAGGAGCGGCAGGCGACGGTGACCAGGATCGGCGACGTGATCCGGGAGGCGGAGCGCCACGACATGCCGGTGATGGTCGAGCCGATCGTGGTCGGCGGGCGGCGCGACGCCGCCACCATCGAGGTCGAGGGTTCGGCCGCCCGGACCGCGATGGAGCTGGGCGCCGACATCATCAAGGTCGCCCACCCCGGGCCTGAGCTCATGGCCAGCTGGGTCCGCGAGCTCAGGGTCCCCGTGGTCGTCCTCGGCGGGCCCCGGTCGGGTCATGCCGACGCCGTGCTCGATCTGGCCCGGGAGACGGTGGCGGCGGGCGCCAGCGGCATCATCATCGGCCGGAACGTCTGGCAGCGCGAGCCGGACGTCACCCGCCGGCTGGTCCGCACGCTTCGCGAGATCGTCCACGCCGGATCGGGTGAGGAGCTCGCCGCCGCGGCGACCACCGCCGGCTGAGCCGGGATCAGTCGCGGAGCTCAGCCAGCACCTCGCGCGGCCGGTCGGTGAAGATCGAGTCGGGACGGGCGTGCCGGCACCAGGCGATGGCGGCGGCGTCGTTGACCGTCCAGGTGCCGACGACGCCCCCGGAGGCGTGGATCATGCGGATCAGGTCGGGGTCCATCGACGCCCACTGGGGCGAGTAGATCTCGGCGCCGGCGGCTCGCATCAGGGAGAGCGGGTCGACCGGCCGGCTGGCGAGCAGGATGCCGGTCTGCAGCCGCGGCTCGATCTCGCCGACCCGGGCCACCGATCGGTGGTCGAAGGAGATCACGCAGGTCTGCTCGATCAGGTCCAGCTTGCGGATGGCGTCGACCAGCCGCTGCTCGATGTCGGCGTAGGGGACGGGCAGCTGCTTGATCTCGATGCACAGGCCGACCCGGTCCCTGACCAGCTCGCCGAGCTCGGAGAGCAGCGGCACCCGCTCGCCCTGCCCGGCGTCGAGGGCGCGGAGCTCCTCCAGCGTGTGGTGGAGGACCAGCCCGGAGCCGTCGGTGGTCCGGTCCAGGGTCGGGTCGTGGATGACGACGAGGGCCCCGTCGCTGCTCGGATGGACGTCGCACTCGACCACGTCCACGCCCAGATCGAGGGCGGAGCGGAACGCGGCCAGCGTGTTCTCCGGGAACTCCGAGGAGTTGCCGCGGTGGGCGCCGACCATCGGCCGGCCCGATTCCCGGGCCTCGCGATAGCGGTCGGCGATCCGGATGTGGTCGCTCACGCGGCCAGTGTAGATGGCCGGATGGAGGGCCCCCGGGCTCGTGATCTTCGCCTCACGGGACCCCGCGGATCTGCCCGTATAGTGGGGTTCGGTGACTGAGCCCAAGCCTGGGACGCTGCGGGAGTTGCGGGAGTCGGGACACGTTCGCGTGTCGGTCAGGGAGGAGCTCCGTCGGAACCTGCTGGCGCGTCTGCGCAGCAAGCAGGAGGTCTTCCCCGGGATCGTCGGCTACGACGACACCGTGATCCCCCAGATCGCCAACGGCATCATCTCCGGGCACGACATGATCCTTCTCGGTGAGCGCGGCCAGGCCAAGAGCCGGGTGATGCGCTCGCTGCCCCTGCTCCTCGACGAGGAGATCCCGGTGATCGAGGGCTGCGAGATCAACGACCATCCCTACGCCCCGATCTGCGCCCGCTGCCGCGCGCTGGTGGCGGAGAAGGGGGAGGACACGCCGGTGGCCTGGCTCCCCCGCGACCGGCGCTACGGCGAAAAGCTGGCCACGCCGGACATCTCGGTCGCCGATCTGATCGGCGAGGTCGACCCGATCAAGGTCGCCGAGGGCCGGTACCTCTCCGACGAGCTGACCATCCACTACGGTCTGATCCCGCGGTGCAACCGCGGCATCTTCGCCATCAACGAGCTGCCCGACCTGGCCGAGCGCATCCAGGTCGGCCTGCTCAACATCATGGAGGAGAAGGACGTCCAGATCCGCGGGCACATGCTCCGGCTGCCGCTGGACCTGGTCGTCGTCGCCTCGGCCAACCCCGAGGACTACACGTCCCGGGGACGGATCATCACCCCGCTCAAGGACCGGTTCGGCGCCGAGATCCGGACGCATTATCCGGTCGACCTCGCCTTCGAGACCTCGCTGGTGAGGCAGGAGGCTGCGCTCGTCGCGGCGGTGCCCGACCACCTCATCGAGGTGCTGGCGCGCTACACCAG
>DATAXV010000065.1:0-23404 GCA_036272915.1 Candidatus Dormiibacterota bacterium | reverse complement strand
CGAGCGCTGCCGGAGCGGCGCCGACCTGCGCATCTTCACCGAGGTGGGCGAGGACGAGGGCGTGCTCCGCCGCCTGCAGCGTGACATCGCCGAGCGTGGCGCCACGCTGGACCGGGCGATCGCCTGGTACCGCCGGGACGTGGCCCCCAACTACCCCGTCTACACGGCGCCGACCCGCGAGCACGCCGACGTGGTCGTCCCCACCAACCATCCGATCGAGGTGGCCGTGGTCACCCTCTGCGACGCGATCCGCGGCATCGCCGGCAGGCGCGAGATCGAGGCGCCCGAGTCGGACGCAAGCCGCGAGCCTGCCTGATCACTCAGCCCCTCCAGTCGGCGGCGGCCGTGGCGCTCTGACCCGCGCCGCCGAAGTCCCAGTCGTGCGTCGCCATGATCTCCAGCACACGGCG
The DNA here is from genome assembly GCA_036272915.1 of Candidatus Dormiibacterota bacterium. Classification (GTDB taxonomy): domain Bacteria; phylum Chloroflexota; class Dormibacteria; order Dormibacterales; family Dormibacteraceae; genus DATAXV01. Next base: position 22,994 of record DATAXV010000065.1, on the reverse strand, counting down.
GAGCGCAGGTCGATCCGGCCCCTCGGCGGGGCGCTGCGGGCCGACCTCCAGAGAGACGGCGCCGGCGAAGCCCTGGTCGCGGATGGCCGCCGAGACGGCCCGGAAGTCGACCGCGCCCTCGCCCGGGCCGCGCCACCGGCGGCGACCGTCCGACTCGGCCAGGCTTTCCTCGAAGTCCTTGACGTGGATGTGCTGCACCGCCCGCCAGAGGGCGGCATCCTCAAGGGCCTCCTCCAGCTCGCCGTGCGCGGCCAGGAACTCCGTGTCGTAGACGACCATCGTGTCCGGGTAGCGGTCGAGGAGCCGCCGCAGGTTCCGCAGCGGCGAGGCGAACGTGCACGGGATCGACTCGATGCCGACGTCGACGCCTTGCTCGGCCGCGATCTCGCGGGCGATGCGGTACGCGGCGAGGCGGCCGTCGAAGTCGCGGTCGGAATCGGGCAGATCCCAGAGGTGGAGGACGCCGAGGCGGGCACCGAGGGCGGCGGCGAAGCGCAGGTCCTGGTCGAGCTCCTCCCTCGCCTCGGCCGACGGGAGCCTGGCGGCGACGCCCTTGGTCAGATGGACGACCGGAAAGTCGATCCCGGTCTCCCTGAGCTGAGGCAGGATCTCCTCCAGCCGTCCGCGATGGCTGTTCCGGATCAGGAACTCGATGCCGTCCACGGGGAGGAGATGGCCCCAGGCAAGCACCTCGTCGATGCCGGTCTCACCCGACGGACCCAGCGCGCCGCTGGCGCAGAGGACGCGATGGAGCGTGGTCATGATCTCATCGTCCCACGGTCGGGCGTGTCGAACCCCGGGCGGCGACGCGGCGCGATGGTCAGCCGGGGGGCGGCCCCTCCGGCCGGGCGATGAAGCGGCGGAGGGCGAGGGCGTCGAGATGCAGGACCTCGACCCGCTGGATCCACAGCTCGGGATCGTCGTCGCGGGTGTCGCCAGCACCGTCGAAGTCCTCCGTCGTCAGGTAGGAGAGATGCGACGCGGCGAGGTAGTCCACCTCGAGCCCGAGCGATTCGCAGAGCAGCGGCCACTCGACGTCGTTGGCGAGGGTGTCCTCGCGGCCGAGCCGGACGATCGATTCGCAGGCACGCGGGGAGAGGTGCCTGATCGCGAACATGAGGTCCCATGCACGTCCGGTGATCAGCTGATGGATGTGGTTGACGACCCGTTCGGTTTCGCGGAGCCGGCGCGGGCATGCGTCCATCGCCGCCTGGGTCCGCCCGACGACGAGGAGGTCGGTGGTCCCGCCCACCCGCAGGCACTGGGAGACCTCGCCGTGATCCGCCTCGATCCAGCGCAGGAGATGGTCGAGGTCCGAATGGAGCACGCCGGCCGATGTGCAGTGACGGGCGAGGTCGACCGAGATCCGGCGGTGACGGCCGATGGCGGCGACGTCCGCAGCCTCGCGGGCGATGGATGCCCCCAGCTCCACTCTGAGGAACGACTCGATGGCAGGTGAGGTCTCCTCGGTGATGAGGGCGCCGACGCCGCTGAAGAGCTCCTGAACGCGGCCCGCCACGCGCTTCAGCCCGGGGAGGAGGTGGGCACCCGGATCATGCGCGGTCACTGCCAGCGCCGGTCGATCTCCCATGCCGCTGGAGTATGGTGCCTCGACCTGCTTGCCCGATTCGCCCTGCGCCGATAGCCTTTGCCGATGGGCGGAGGGGACGCGGCCGGGCGGCCATGACCACGGGCGAGGCGCGGCCGAGGATCCTCGTCGTGGGCAGCTATGTCGAGGCCTTCACCATGCAGGTCCCGCGCATGCCCGGTGCCGGCGAGACCGTCATCGGCTGGGGATCGGAGCGGGGCCCCGGCGGCAAGGGCTCCAATCAGGCCATCCAGGCGGCCCGGCTGGGCGCCGAGGTCGAGATCCTGGCCCGCATCGGTGCCGACGCCCTCGGCGAGGGCGCCCGCCGCCTCTGGCGCGAGGAGGGCCTGGGCTGCGACCTCGTCCGCTCCGTCGCCGACCTGCCCACCGGCGTCGGATACATCATCCTCGATGGGGCCGGGCAGAACCGCATCGTCGTCGACCCCGGGGCGAACGCCCGCCTGGGCGCGGACGAAGCCCGTGCGGCGGAGCCGGCGATCGCCGCCTCGCGGCTGGTCCTGGCCCAGCTGGAGCCGCCGGTGGAGGGGGGTGGAGGAGGCGTTCCGGATCGCCAGGCGGCATGGTGTCACGACGCTGCTCAATCCGGCGCCGGCGCGCTCGCTGAGACCCGAGCTCTGGCCTCTGATCGACGTGCTGACCCCGAATCTCAGCGAGGCCAGGGCGTTGACCGGGCTTCCCGAGGAGGGGTTCAACGAGGCCAGGGCGGCATCGGTGCTCCGAAGCCGGGGCATCGGCACCGTGGTCATCACCCTGGAGGCCGAGGGGGCGTGGATCGAGGACGCCGCCGGTGGTAGGAGAGTGCCCGGCCACCGGGTCGAGGTGGTGGACTCGACCGGCGCCGGGGACGCCTTCACCGGCTGCCTCGCCGTGGAGCTGGGCTCGGGCCGGTCGATCGACGATGCCGTCGCCAGGGCCAACCGGGCCGGTGCCTTCTGCGTCACCCGCATGGGCGTCGTCCCCGGCCTCGGCGGACCCGAGGACCTGGCCTCGATCGGACAGTGGCCTGTCCCAGAGGAACGTTGATCACCGGTGTGGACCAGGATCTTGACACCGCCCACGACGCGGTGGAGGTCGCCGCGGGAGATCTGCCGGAGCCGCGTCGCCCCCCCGTTTTGGGACCCGACCGAGGAGGTCTGCGACATCGTATTTCCCGTCGATTGAAGGAGGGTTCCGGCGGGGGCGGCCCAACGACGCAGGCCGCACACCACCACGGAGCGATCAGGCCCGGGTCGCCATCACCCGCCAGGCCTCGGCCCCGGGTCCGCCTCCCACCATCGCGAACTGGGCGGTCTCGATCGCATCAACGATCCAGCCCGAGGCGAGAGAGGACCGGATCTCGTCGGCGCTCACGCGACGGGGGCCGACCGAGCCGGGCTGGCGATCGCTGAAGCAGAGCATGAGGAATCGGGCCCCGGGCGCCGTCACCGCCTCAAGGCTGGCGACGTAGCGGGCCCGGTCGTCGTCGTCGAAGATGTGGAAGAGCCCGGAGTCGAGCACGCAGTCGAAGCGTTCGCCGAGGCCGCCCAGGTCGAGCGCGTCCCAGACCAGGAACCGCGCCTCCAGCCCGCGCTCGGCGGCCTTGCGCTCAGCCATCGCGATCGGGGTGGGTGCGGCGTCGACGCCGGTCGCGTCGAGCCCCCGTTCCGCCGCCATCAGCACGTGCTCGCCGCTCCCGCAGCCGACGTCGAGCACTCGCCCCTGGATGATGCCCGCCTCGGCCAGCTCCAGCAGCGCCGGCTGCGGCCGCCCGATGTCCCAGGGCGGCGTCCCCGTGTAGGCGCCCTCGAAGCCCTGGCCGGGGACGGCGAAGCCGGTGCGCGGAGCCAGGCTCGAGGCGAGGTCATCGAGCACCGCGACGACCCCTCGCACGCGCTCCAGGTTGGGTGTGCCCATCGCCTCGGCCAGGGCCTGGTCGATGGCGGCCGCGCCCTCCTGCTCGTCCGGACGCGGCGCCAGCCGGACCAGCGTCCGCCGGCGGTCGGCCGGATCGACGTCAGTCTCCAGCGCGCCGCCGTCGCGCAGCTTGGTGACCGCCCACGACACCTGGCTCTGCGAGAATCCGGTCCGGGTCGTGATCTCGCTGATCGACGTGTTCGGATGCTCCATCACGTCGAGCACGACCGAGCGGACAGTGGGGGGGAGGCTGTGGAATCCCGCCACCTTGGGGATGGCCGCCTCGCCGATCTTCATCAGCCGGCGGCCGAGGAGGTAGAGCTGGAACCCGTTCATCCGAAGAATTGTATCAATATTGGTCCATCTATATCGATGTAATTTGGCGGTGTGGTCGCTGAGCCGGCGACGACCTATTCGCCTCAGGTCTCGTCGGAGACGCCGCAACACCGCCTTCCCCGCGAACCGCCGGTCGACCAGACCCTGCGCGATCTTGCCGACATCGTGCCAATCGGCTTCGACGCCGAGGTGGGGGGTCAGCTTCCCATCGGCGACCAGGCGGACAAGCCGCTGGAGCCCGAGGGAGGCCGGCCCGCCTTCGAGCTCCTGGTAGAGGTTCAGGATCCGCAGACCGGCGCCCGGCGCACGCCTCATCCGTGCCATGTCGATTGGGACCACGTAGCCGGCGGGGCCCATCGAGACCCCGACCGAGACGCAGGTTCCACCGGGAGCGAGCTGGGTCATGGCCTCCGCCAGAGCCTGACCGCCCAGCTGCTCGATGATCAGGTGGTAGGGGGCCGAAGGGGGGCCGAGGCCGCGATGTCCTCGTTCACGACCACCTCGGTCGCGCCCATTTCCCGAACGAGCGGTGCCGATCCCGGCCGCCGCACCTGGCCGACCACCCGCGCTCCGGCAAGCGAGGCCAGCCGGCAGGCGATGAGCCCGACTCCGCCGGAGGCGCCCGTCACCAGCGCCGGCCGGGCGATGAGGCTTCCACCGTGCTCGATGGCTGAGAGCGCGGTGAGTCCCGCGGTCGGCAGGGCCGCCGCCTGCGCGAAGGTGACGGACGGCTCGAGCTCCGCCAGGGCGTTCGTCGGGACCGCTGGCAGCTCGGCCCAGGCGCCGGCGTGCAGCAGCCCGACCACCCTGGCCCCTCGGGCCGGCCCCGGCCCCTCCGCCGCCGGCTGCTCCACGACCCCGGCCAGGTCCCACCCCAGACGCGCTCCCGCCTCACCCTGGAGGCCGTACACGACCTCGCCTCGGTTGAGGGAGATCGCCTTCACGCGGACCAGCGCCTCGGTTGCCTTCGGGGCCGGCGGCTCGACCCTCCGGAAGCCGAGGCGGTGAGGCGATTTCGGGTCGACGACGATGGCCTGCATGGCGACTCCTCCCACATCTGCATAACAATTAGTGGTGAACCACCACTATATAAGCCATGAACTGATGGTAGCGTCGGCGGCGATGGCCTCCCATCCCTACCGGACATGCCGGCCCCGGCCGACGAGCACCTCGCCCTCGTCCTCGACGCCGACCTCCGGCTGCTCGCCATCACCGAGCGCCTGCGCCAGCACTGGTCAGTGCACGCCACCGCGCTCGGGCTGACCCCGGCCCAGGTCAAGGTCCTGCTCCGCCTCTCGCCGGGCGAGGCGACCCCGATGCGCAAGCTCGCCCGGCAACTCGACCGCGACGCCTCCAATCTCACGACCATCGTCGACCGGCTTGCCGGGCGCGGAGCGCTCGAAGGACAGGCCGATCCCGCCGACGGCGCGTCAAGGCCCTCGTGCTCACCCTCGAGGGCGAGCGCCTGCGCGATCGGTTCTGGAGCAGCCTCGCCGGCGACCCAGGGCCGCTCGCCCCACTCCGCCAGGGTGACGTGCTCTCCTTGACCCGGCTCCTCGCCAAGCTCGACCAACCCGCCGACTGATTGGCCGGGCACGCCGGCCTCCAGGGCGGACGAGATGAACCCTGCCACGATCGTCGTTCCAGCTGACTCCGCCCACGTCCGGCGGGACACCGTCACACGGAGGACGCATCGCAGACGTTTCCCCTCTGCTCGGATAGAGTTAGCCGCGTCAGTCCGCCCGTGGCGACGGGCGTCGGAGCGGCTTTCCACGGCACCGTCCCGGGGGGATCGAAGATGACCAGGTACGTGCACTACGTCGGCAGCCTGCCGCGGGAGCTGATGACCGGCTTCGGCGACCAGATGACGTGGTTCGTCGATCACAGCCAGGGCCATCCGTTGACGGGCGTCCCCTGCGATCTGGACGCGGACTGGATCATCGACTACCTGCGCGAGCGGGAGCGGCACGCGGACGTCCTCGAGGTGGTCCGCGGGGGCGACTTCTCCGACTACTCCGACATGCGGAGCTACGGCATCCGGCGCGGCGCGAAGCTGGAGCCGCGCCACGTGTCGATGGATCGGGTCGACCGGATCCGTGAGGTCGTCGCCGCCTACCGGCAGCTGCAGGCGGCGCACCCGGAGCTGAAGGACACGAAGATCCAGATCAGCCAGCCGCTGCCGATCGACCTGGCCCTCTTCGTGTTCGCCGGCGCCGCCGTGACCGACGGCCTTCCGATCGGGCGCGCCGTGCGGCACCTCGACGTCGTCATGACCGCGCTCCGGCAGCTGCCCGTCTTCGTCGAGGCCATGCTCGAGGAGATCCGCCAGCTGCACCAGGAGCATGGCGACATCCTCAAGTGGCAGGTGGAGACGCCGATCGCCCAGCTGGGCATGGTCAAGGCGGCGCAGCTCGGCGCCCAGGGCCCTGCCGCCAGCCTGCTCTCCCGCCAGCTCGGCTCCTTTCTCGCCCGCGTCCACGAGATCGGGGCCGAGACCGTGATCCACCTCTGCTACGGCAACTACCGGAAGAAGGAGCTGCTGTCGCCGCGCGACCTCTCGCCCGCGGTGAACCTGCTCAACCCGACCGGGCGGATGCTTCGCCGGCAGGGCGTGCCGCTGCCCGCGCTCCACATCCCCTGTGCCTACGGCGCCAGCCCGTCCCCGCTGGAGGAGTCCTTCTACCGGCCGCTGCGCCGCCTGGACCCGGAGTGGAAGCTGATCGCCGGTGTCGTCTCCGAGACCAGCGAGGAGGGGAGTGCCCGGAGCCTGGCCCTCTTCGAGGAGGCCTCGGGGCGGACCGCCCACGGCGTGGCCACGACCTGCGGCCTCGGCCGCTGCACGGTCGAGGACGCCGAGAAGGCCGCCGCCGCCACCGTGGCCACGGCGGACGCGCCCGGCGGCGAGGAGGAGGCCGGCGCGGCGTAGCCGGACAACGTCGCGACCGGAGCGACGGGGCCTTTGGGCCACAATGTGCATCGTGGCGTTCGCCCTCATCCGTCCAACTGTCCGAACCTGGGTGCTGGGCGGCGGGGGCGGCCGGGGGGCGGCCCAGGTCGGCGTGATCGACGCCCTCATGGCCGCCGGCGTCGAGCCGCCGAACAACCTGCTCGGCGTCAGCGTAGGCGCGCTCAACGGCTTCACGTTCGCCGCCTTCCCCTCTCGTGCCGGTGTCCAGCTGCTGCGGGAGACCTGGCTCTCGCGCCAGGCCCAGCAGGTCTTCAAGCCACGCCCGCTATCGGGCCTGGTCGAGCGGCTGCAGGGACAGCGCCGCCTGAGCCTGCTCTCCTCGCTGGCGCTGACCCGGCTGCTGCGGCGCCAGCTCGAGATCACCGGCATCGACCGGTTCGAGCAGCTGCGGCTGCCGCTGGGCGTCGGCGTCACCGACCTCGCCGCCGGCCACGGCGAGTTCATCCGCTCCGGCCCGCTCCTGCCCGCGCTGCTGGCGTCGGCGGCGGTGCCGGCGGTGTTCCCCTCGGTCGCCCTCGACGGGCGGCGCTACATCGACGGCGGCGTCGCCGACAACGACCCCATCGGCCGGGCCGTGACCGACGGCGCCAGGGAGGTCATCGCCATCTCGTTGATGGCCGGACCGAGCGGCGACCAGTACCCCAGCGGGTGGGGCGCCGCCATCGTCGGACCGGTCATGGTGAGCCTCCATCTGCGCCTGCTCGGCGAGTTCGAGCGCTGGCGGGGCCGGGCCAGGATCACCGTGCTCTGCCCGCTGATGCCACCCCGCCTGGGCTGGGACCTGCGGCCGAGCGGGGTGGGGGAGATGATGGAGCGCGCGCGGGAGGCGACCGCCAGGCTCCTCGCCGAGCGGGGCTCGCGTCTCTTCCGCCGTTCCGGCATCCACTACCTGGACCTCGGCTACGAGCTCTGAGACGGCACCGGGGCGGGGGCGGCCTCACCGGACCGGCACGGCGATCCAATTAGGCTAAGGGCGGTGTCGAGCGAGGACGATCCGAAGCGGCTGCCGGTGGTGATCATGGGCGCCGGCCCGGCCGGGCTGACGGCGGCGTACGAGCTGCGCCGCCAGGGCCTGCCCGCGACCGTGCTCGAGCGCGACCCCCGCTACGTCGGCGGCATCGCCAGGACCATCGAGTACAAGGGCTACCGCTTCGACATCGGCGGCCATCGCTTCTTCTCCAAGAACGGCGAGATCGAGGATCTCTGGAGCGAGGTCCTGGGCGATGAGCTGCTCACCCGCGACCGCCTCTCCCGCATCTACTACAAGGGCCGCTACTTCGACTACCCGGTCCGGGCGCAGAACGCGCTCTGGAACCTGGGGCCGCTGGAGGCGGTCCGCTGCCTGGTCAGCTACGCCCGCGCGCGGCTGTGGCCGGTCCGGGACCCGCGCACCTTTCAGGACTGGGTGTCGAACCAGTTCGGGCGCCGGCTGACGTCCATCTTCTTCACCACCTACACGGAGAAGGTGTGGGGGATACCGAGCACCGAGCTGTCGGCGGACTGGGCTGCCCAGCGGATCAAGGGCCTCAGCATGACCGAGGTGATCAGGGGCGCGCTCCGGCCGCGGCGGCGGTCAGGCCGTGGCGAGGTGATCAAGACCCTGATCGACCACTTCCGGTACCCGCGGCTGGGGCCGGGTCAGATGTGGGAGCGGGTGGCCGAGCTCCTCGCCGAGGACGGGCGGCCGGTCCTCCAGGGCTTGACGGTGACGCGCGTCCGCCACGCATCGGGCCGGGTCATCGGCGTCGACGCCGTCGACGCCGACGGGGGGACGCGCGAGTTCGAGGGCGACAGCTTCGTCTCCACCCTGGCGTTGAGGGACCTGATCCGCGGGCTGGACCCGCCGCCCCCGCCCGAGGTGCGGGAGGCGGCCGAGGGCCTCGGCTACCGAGACTTCCTGACCGTCGCCCTGATCATCGACCGGGAGGACGTCTTCCCGGACAACTGGATCTACGTCCACGACCCCGCCGTGAAGGTCGGTCGCCTGCAGAACTTCAAGAACTGGAGCCCGGCCATGGTCGCCGACCAGCACCGCACCTGCCTCGGCCTCGAGTACTTCTGCTTCGAGGGCGACGGACTCTGGTCGATGGCCGATGAGGACCTGGTCGCGCTGGCCTCGGCCGAGCTGGAGCGGCTCGGGCTCACCCGGCGGGAGGAGGTCATGGACGGCACGGTGGTGCGCCAGCCCAAGGCCTACCCGGTCTACGATGACGCCTACCGCGAGCGGCTGGACGTGGTGCGCCGCTGGTTGCAGGGGAACCTGCCCAACCTCGAGCTCTGCGGCCGCAACGGGATGCACAAGTACAACAACCAGGACCACTCGATGATGACGGCGCTCCTGGTCGCCCGCCGGATCGCCCTCGGCTCACAGCTCGATCCCTGGCTGGTCAACGCCGACGCCGAATACCACGAGGAACTCCGCCAGGGCGAGGATCGGTCAGGCCGGCTCGTTCCGACCCGCCGATGACGTAGTGTCCGATAGGCCCAGGCGCCTGGGGAGGGTCCAAGAAGACCGACCTCTCCTTGCCGGCGTGGGGCGTTCGAGGAGGTACCGGAAGAGAACGATGAGTACGACGACGAGAGGGCGGACGCGCTTCACCTCGGAATCGGTGACCGAGGGCAACCCCGACAAGGTCGCCGACCAGATCTCGGACGCGGTGCTGGACGCGATCCTGGTCAAGGATCCCCTGGCCCGGGTCGCCTGCGAGACCGCCATCACCACCGGGCTGGTCCTGGTCAGCGGCGAGATCACCACCGACTGCTACGTCGACATCCCCCGCCTGATCCGGCAGACGGTCCGGGAGTGCGGCTACAGCCGGGCCAAGTACGGGTTCGACGCCGAGACCTGCGGTGTCCTGGTCAGCATCGACGAGCAGTCACCCGACATCGCCCACGGTGTCGACATCGGTGGCGCCGGCGACTCCGGGACCGCCGGCGGCTACGCCTGCGACCAGACGCCGGAGCTGATGCCGCTCCCGATCCAGCTCGCCCACCGCGTGACCAGGGCCCTCTCCGACGCCCGGCGGACCAAGCTGCTTCCCTACCTCCGGCCCGACGGCAAGGCGCAGGTGACGGTCGGCTATGACGACAGGGGCGTGGCCAGCGCCGTGGAGACGGTCGTGGTCTCGGCCCAGCATCACGACGAGGTCGACCTCGTCCAGCTCCGCAAGGAGATCAGGGAGAAGGTGATCCTGCCCGCCCTGGAGGGCGCGCCCGGACTCGACCGGACCGAGTTCCTGATCAACCCGGGCGGCCGCTTCGTGGTCGGCGGCCCGGTCGCCGACGTGGGCATGACCGGACGCAAGACCACCGTCGACAGCTACGGCGGGTGGGCCATCTCCGGTGGCGGCGGGCTCTGCGGCAAGGACCCGACAAAGGTCGAGCGCGCGGGTACCTACGGAGCCAGGTACGTGGCCAAGAACCTGGTCGCCGCGGGGCTGGCTCGGGAGTGCGAGGTGCAGATCGCGTACGCCATCGGCCAGGTGCGGCCGGCGGCGCTGCGGGTCGCCACCAACGGCACCGGGGCGCTCCCCGACACCGAACTGGAGAGGATCGTGTCGGAGGTGTTCGACCTGAGCCCCCTCGGCATCATCAAGGAGCTCAACCTCCGCCGGCCGCTCTTCCGCCACACCGCCTGCTATGGGCAGGTCGGCCGGACCGACGTCGAGCTGCCCTGGGAGAGCACCGCAAGGGAGGGCGATTTGAGACTGGAGGCGAAAGCGGGCTGATGTACGCGGTGATCCCCGCCGGCGGGACCGGGTCGCGGCTGTGGCCGCGGTCGCGGCGCTCCGCGCCCAAGCACATGCTGCCGCTGTCGGGCAGCGGCAAGCCCCTGATCGAGGAGACCTACGACCGGATCGCGCCGGTCGCCGACGGGGTGTACGTGCTCACCGAGGAGCGGCAGGTCCCGATGATCTGCTCGCTCCTGCCCGAGCTCGACCAGGACCACCTGATCGCCGAGCCCTCGGCCCGGGGCACGACCAACGCCCTCGCCCTGGCCGCGGCGACGCTTCTCGCCGAGGATTCCGAGGCGGTCATGGTCTCGGTCGCGGCCGACCACGTGATCCGGGGCGAATCCGCCTACCGGAGGACGGTGGAGCGGGCGGCGGCGGTCGCCCAGAGCTCGAGGGAGCTGGTCGCCGTCGGCCTCAAGCCGACCTACCCCGCGACCGGCTTCGGCTACATCGAGGTCGGGGGCGAGGAGCGGTTCGGGCGTTCCCGGGCCCACCGGGTCGAGCGCTTCGTCGAGAAGCCGGCGCTGGAGACGGCCGAGCGGTACGTCGCCGACGGCCGCCACTTCTGGAACATCGCCACCTTCGCCTTCCGCTGCGACGTCTTCCTGGAGGAGCTGGACGAGCTCGGCCCGGAGCACGCCCAGGGCGTGCGCAAGGTGGTCGAACTGCGCCGCCGCGGGGAGTTCGAGAAGGCCGCTCGCCTCTACGGCAAGCTGCCGGTCGAGGTCGTCGACCGCACGGTGATGGAGCGAACCAGCCGCCTGCTGATGGTCCAGGCGTCATTCGACTGGGTCGACGTGGGCTCCTGGAGCGAGCTGGCCGACCTGCTCCGTGCCGATCCCGACGGGAACGTCACCGAGGGCGTCCCGGTCCTCATCGACACCCACAACAGCTTCATCTCCGTGCCCGACAAGCTGGTCGCGGTGATCGGGATGGACGACCTGATCGTGGTCGACACCGACGACGCCCTGCTGGTCTGCCCCAAGTCGCGGGCGCAGGACGTCAAGAAGGTCGTCGAGCAGCTCAACGAGCGGCGCCTGACCGGCTACCTGTAACAGAGCGACATTGCCGCCACCGCCGCCGGCTCGCCCTCCCTTCACCCGGAGCCGGACCGGCCGTGGCTGACCGCCGCTTCCGTTTCATCGCCGGGGGACTGGACATGACCACGCCCCGGCTCTGGTCGGAGGCGGCGCGCGGCGTCGAGAGCCTCGGCTACTCGGCCCTGGCCGTGAACGACCATCTCGACCCCCACGGCCCGGCTCTGGATCCGATGCTGGCGCTCGCCGCCGCCGCCGAGGCGACCAGCACCCTGCGCCTGGGCACGATGATGCTCAACGCCGGGCTGCGGCACCCGGCGCAGATCGCGAGGGAGGCGGCGACCCTCGACGTGCTCTCCGGGGGCCGGGTCGAACTGGGCCTCGGCGCCGGCAACTACGAGACCGACTACCGCGCCCTCGGCCGGGCCCTCGAGCCGGCCGCGGCCCGCATCGAGCGGCTCGGGGAGGCGGTCCGGATCATCAAGGGCCTCTGGGCGGAGGAGCCGTTCTCCCACGCCGGACGCCACTACTCCGTCGACGGGCTGGAGGGCCGGCCCCGACCCGTGCAGCGGCCGCGTCCGCCACTGGTCCTCGGCGGCGGTGGACGGCGCATGCTGACCCTGGCCGCCCGCGAGGCGGACATCGTCAGCCTGGCCGGCGGGACCTCGGCCGCCGATCTCGGCGAGGAGCGCCTGGCCGAGCGGGTGGCGTGGATCCGGGAGGCGGCGGGCGAGCGGTTCGAGGACATCGAGCTGCAGATGCTGCTGCCCATCACCATCGTCACCGCGGACCGCCTGGCCGCGGCCCAAGCACTGTTCGACTCCGCCGGCCCCTCGCTCGGCTTCTCCTCGGCGGAGGAGATCCTCGCCGCGCCCCACATCGCGATCGGCACCGGGGACGAGATCGCCGGCCGCCTGGTGGCCATCCGGGACGCGCACTCCATCTCCTGCTTCGCCGTCTGGGGGCCCAGCGTGGGCCCGTTCGCGGAGGTGGTCCTGGCCCTCAGCGGGACGTAGGCGAACGGCTCCGGGGCCCATCCCGGGTGGGGGGCAACCAGGTACCTTTACGCGGTGGCGAACAAACCGATCGTCTTCGGCACCGACGGATGGAGGGGTGTGACCGGGGACGACTTCACCTTCGACGCGGTCCGCGCGGCCGCTCAGGGCGTGGCCGACTACCTTCGCGGCAGGGGCGCCGAATCTTCCCCGGCGGTCGTCGGCTACGACTGCCGCTTCGCCTCCGAGGTCTTCGCCGAGGAAGTGGCGCGGGTGCTCGCCGGAAACGGCATCACCACCCTGCTCTTCGACCGCGCCAGCCCCACCCAGGTGGCCTCGTGGACGGTCGTCGCCGAGCACGGCGCCGGAGCGGTGGTGATCACCGCCAGCCACAACCCCTACCTCTTCAACGGCTTCAAGTACAAGCCCGAGAACGGCAGCTCGGCGCCGGGCCCGGTCATCGCCGAGCTCGAGAAGCGAATCAACGACGTGATCGGCAGGGGACCCTCGGCGGTGCGCCGGGCCGAGCCCGACGACGACCGCATCCGCCGGCACGACCCGCGTCCCTCGTACTTCGCCCAGGTGGCGAGGCTGGTCGACCTGGACGGCCTCAAGGGCGCCGGGCTCCACCTCGTCCACGACTCTCTGCACGGCTCCGGCGCCGGCTACATTCGCGAGCTGCTCGACGGCGGCAGCACCGAGGTCACCGAGCTCCGCGCCGAGCGCAACCCCTTCTTCGGCGGCGTCAATCCCGAGCCAATCCGGCAGAACCTGGGCGGGACGCTGGCGAGGATGCGGGAAGGTGGCCACGACCTGGCCATCTGCACCGACGGCGACGCCGACCGGGTCGGCATCGTCGACGAGCGTGGCGAGTTCGTCAACCAGCTTCAGGTCTACGCCCTGCTGCTCCGCTACCTGGTCGAGGTCAGGGGCTGGCGGGGGCCGGTCGTTCGCAGCATCAACATGACCTCGATGGCGGACCAGCTGGCCGAGCGCTACGGGCTTCCCCTGTACGAGGTCCCGGTCGGCTTCAAGAACATCGCGCCCCGGATGCTGGAGACCGACGCCGTGCTCGGCGGCGAGGAGTCGGGCGGCTACGCGGTCAGAGGCCACGTGCCCGACCGCGACGGCGTCCTCATCGGGCTCTTCTTCGCCGATATGCTGGTGCGCTCCGGCCGGACCCTCAGCCAGCTCCGCGCCGACCTCGAGAGGGTGGTCGGGCCGCACGCCTACGACCGGATCGACATCCACGTGCCGCGGGAGCGGTTCGAGGAAGAGCGAGGCCGGGTCATGGGCCGGCTCCGGGAGCGGGCGCCGAAGGAGGTGGCCGGCGTGGCCGTCGCCCGCGTCCGCGATGACGACGGATTCAAGTTCACACTCAGCGACGGCAGCTGGGTGCTGCTGCGCACCAGCGGCACCGAGTCCTGCGTGCGTATCTACTCCGAGGCGGCGAGCCCGGAGGCGGTCCGGGAGCGGTTGAGCGCACTGGAGGATATCGTGGGGTTGACCAATGGGGCGCATTGAGAACGCCGAGCACGCTCGCGTCGACAAGCCCTGGGGCTACGAGCTCCGCTGGGCGATCACCGATCGCTACCTGGGCAAGATCCTGCACGTGAACCGCGGCGAGGCGCTCTCGCTGCAGTACCACGAGCGCAAGGACGAGACGGTGCTCCTCTCCAAGGGCGTGCTCGACCTTGAGCTCGACGGGCAGACCTACCGCCTGCAGCCGGGCCAGTACGCGCACATCACGCCGGGAACCCGCCACCGCATGGTCGCGGTCGAGGACTGCGACATCTTCGAGGTCTCGACCCCGGAGATCGAGGACGTCGTGCGGTTGGAGGACCGATACGGCCGGGCCGGGTCCTGAGCCGCTGCCGATGATCCCAGAACTCAAGGGGACGGGCTCGCCGCGGGTGACCGCGCCCCTCCCCGCGTCCGCAACACCAGGGGGGATGAGGTGAAGCTGCCTCCGGCCGTCGACCGGCCGGCGCTCCTCCCGGCCGCCTTCGACGTCGTCAAGCCGAGGCGGGACAGTCGCTTCCCACTCTTCATCGCCGCCCTCCTGGCCGCGATCGCCATGCTCTTCAAGTCCGATCTCTTCGGCTCGCTGGAGATCTGGGTGGTGTGCGGGGTGATGATCGTGATCGGGGGTGGCGCGGTCCTCGGGCACCTCTCGTCGGTGGGACGGCCGTCGGTGGAGCACATCATCCCGGCGCTGCTCGGGGCGCTGGCGGTGGGCGGGCTGTCGCTGGTCATCGGCGGCTGGTGGCCGTACGCCCTGGTCGCCCTCGGCTTCGGCGCCGCGTACTACGTCTCGGCCGAGTTCGACGACCGCGCGCTCCGGCACCACTCGCGGCCGCTGCACCTGGTGCTCCAGACGGCGGTGCTGGTCGCCGCCCTGGGGGCGAGCTTCCTGGTCATCTTCGTCCTGCAGTTCCCGCTGCCGCTGCGGCTGGCCAGCGTGCTCCTCGCCTCCTTTCTTGCCACCTACCGCGCCTACCGGGTGACGGGCACCCCGCTGACGGCCAGGAAGGCGCTCGGCTTCTCCGTGTTCGTGGCCCAGGTCGTGCTCTTCTTCACGCTGGGCATGAGCCTGCTCGTCTACTTCACGGCGGGGGTGTTCGCGGTCCTGATGCTGCTGCTCTGGTACGTGAACCAGGGCATCATCCGCCACGCCGTCGACGACTCCTTCTCCTGGCAGGTGGCGGTCGAGTACGGATTCTTCATCCTCCTCTTCCTCTACATCTTCCTGATCAGCTTCCAACCGATCCGCTGACCGGGCCGGCGCCGGTCAGTACCAGATCGGCGCCGAGGTCGCCTGGAAGTTGTCGTCGGTGGTCAGCTGGCGAGGGGGCGAGGGGTGGACGATGAGCGCTGGTGTCGGCGCCGGCGTGGGGGTCGGCGTTGACCGGTCGTGGCGCGGCGACGAGCTCGGGCTCGGCGTCGGCGTCGGCGCCGCCGCCATCACCTGCTGGTAGTAGAGCTGGAAATAGCCGTCGGAGCCGGTGCCCTGGAGATAGAGGAGCGACTTCCCGTCGGGCGACCAGGTCGGCGAGTTGACCATCCCCGTGGCGACCACGGTCTGCGGTCCGAGCTGGTTCCCCTGCAGCGGGGCGACGACGATCTGGGCCTGCTCGCCGGTCTTGCTGAGGCAGACCATCGCGAGCATGGTCTGGGCCGGGTTGAGGGCGGGGGAGGCGCAGTTCTGGGTGCTCGGGGTCAGGGTGTGGCCGGCGTCGCCGGCGGCGGCCGTGTACCAGAGCTGGGACCACACGTAACCGGTGGTCTGGTCGCCGAAGTAGTTGGAGTAGATGATGCCGCCGGATCGCAGCGGGAGCGGCTGGATGTCGCCGCCGGTGGAGAAGTTGGGTGTGGTCCAGGGCTGAGCCCGCGACTGCTGGGCGCCGAGGGGCATGGCGTAGACCCAGAGGTCGACCTGGTTGGAGCCGAGGAAGTACTTCTGGTCGTAGTCGTAGAAGAGGGTCCCCGCCGCCGAGACCATGGGGTGGAAGCTCCAGTGGTTGTACTGGACCGTTCCCGAGGCGTTGTCGGTCAGCTGGCGCTCGATCTGCCCGTTGAGGCTGAGCTCGTAGAGGTCGGAGTAGTTCAGCTCCTGCTTGACCACGATCAGGTGCTGGCCGTCGGGGGTGATCGACGGCTGCGTCCAGCTCCCCGCGGTCATCGCCTTGAAGGTGCCGCCCTGGAGCCGGTAGATGGTGCCGTTCTGGACGACCAGGATGGTGCCGGGAAGATCGACCGTGGCGTGCGTCTTGTCCGGGGTCAGGGCCGTCTTCCGCAGCGCCCTGGCGCCGGTGAAGTGGCCCAGTCCGAAGTAGACGGCGGTGCCGAAGAGCGCCATGAGCACGAGGAGACCGAGAAGCCGGAGCCCTCGATTCACGAACTGGCCGGGAAGTAGGTGTGGACCAGCGGCAGGATCAGGTCCCAGTTGGGCATGACGACGTCCTCGCTGCCCACCGTGGAGTTCCAGGTGTAGTTCCCGACCAACGTGATCCGGTCGATGTTCGAGTTCTTGATCTGGTCGGCGACGGGCAGCAGCTGCACCAGCTGGGCCACGTTGAAGCTGGTCTGGACCTCGCTGCCGAAGGCCTTGACCAGGCCGGGGAGGTCGGCCGCGCTCAGCTGCGACGACTTCTCCCTGAGGGCGACCAGCAGCTGCTGCTGGCGGAAGGAGCGACCGAAGTCGCCGACGATGTCGTCGTGGCGGGAGCGGACCCAGTCCAGCGACTGGACGCCGTTCATGTACTGCGGCCCGGGCATCACCGCCAGGCGCTGGTAGCCGTAGGCCTGCTGGGCGTTGGTGGCGTTGAGGTCGTTCGGGTAGTTGTCGTCCAGCACCGGGTTGGTGGGGATCACGTCGACCCCGCCGACGGTGTTGACGACGCCGACCAGGCCCTGGAGGCCGATCCATATGTACTGGTCGACCTGGACGCCGAAGTCCTGCTCGATGGTCGCCTCGGCGCCCTCGGATCCACCCAGCTCGTAGGCCTCGTCGATCTTGCCGTAGCCGTAGCCGGGGATGCTCACCCAGAGGTCGCGAGGGATGGACAGCATGATCACCTGGTGCTTCTGGGGCTCGACCCGGACCAGGATCATCGACTGCGTCAGCGGCGTCGAACCGTCGAACTTGGGGTCGTTGTCGGAGCCGACCAGGAGCAGCGTGAAGGCCTCGCTGCCGCCGGTCGACGCGTTCGGCGGCGGGGTCGGCACCGAGGAGGCCGTCGGGCGCACCTGCGACGGCGTCCCGCTCGCCCCCGGCCTGGGATGGTGGACCGTGTTCTGCCCGGTCGCCGAGACGAAGGCGGTGAGCACGGGCATAAAGTAGGCGCCGGTGCCGCCGAGCCCGGCCAGCACGAATCCGACGAGGATCAGCAGGACGGGGCCGAGGGGCGCCGGTTTGCGCGAAGCTCGCCGTTTTCGCGGCACGCTTCGCTTAGGGACTCGCATCGCCTAAAGGAGAAGATAGGCCCACGGAGCGGTCGTGTACCTCCTGTTGCTGTTGGTACGCAGCGTGAATCGAACTGATCGGTCGCGATCCTCCCCTTCGCGGTCGATGCAGGGGACTCTAGCAGGATGAGCCGCCGGTGGTCGTCCCCGAATCACGTTCTCGGCGAATTCACAGCGAGTTGCGGCGGTGCTCGCGAACATCGGGACGGTGCGGGTAGTATTCTGAGACCGGTACGGGTAAACGGCTGTCCGCCCGTGCCGTCGGATACGGCAAACCCACCCTTCCCCGATGGAGAGCGTGCGTATTGAGCACCAACACCCAGGATCCTTCCAAGCCTAAGTCGGTCTACGTCGAAGAGGCGGTCCAGCTTGCCGCCGAGGCGCAGTGGGAGGAGGCGATCGAACTCAACAAGTTCATGATCGAGACCTTCGGCCCGGACGAGGCCTGCCACAACCGCATCGGCAAGGCCCTGACCGAGCTGGGACGCCTGGAGGAGGCCAAGGTGGCCTACGACAAGGCCCTCGCGCTGAACCCCCAGAACCTGGTCGCGCGCAAGAACACCCAGAGGCTGGAGAACCTGATGAAGGCTCATCAGGGCGTCCGCGCGGGCGCGGTCAAGGTCGACCTCAACCTCTTCGTCGAGGAGATGGGCAAGACCACCACCACCAACCTCCGCTCGACCGACGTCGACGTCTGCTCCAAGATCGCGCCCGGCGATGTCGCCGAGCTCCGGGTCGAGGGCGACGGGGTCGAGGTCGACACCATCCGGGGCGTCCGGATCGGCGCCCTCGAGGCGAAGCTGGCCCGCCGCCTGCTCAAGTTCATCCAGGGCGGCAACCGCTACCAGGCGGGCGTCACCTCATGCGATGCCGGCGTGGTCAAGGTGATCGTGCGGGAGGTCTACCAGGACCCCAAGTTCGCCGGAAAGCCCAGCTTCCCGATCACGCGCAAGCGCGACGTCGAGTTCCGTCCCTACGCCAGGGAGGCCCTGGTCACGCGCGACTCGCGGCCCTTCATCAGCGACGACGATGACGACGACAGCGACAACGAGCCGTCGGCCGAGGTCGATGAGGGTCTGCACGACGTCGACGAGGACGAGAACTCCGACTTCGAGGACGACGAGGTCGACTCGGACGGTGATGACGGGGAGGACGACGAGTGAGCGCCGTCCTTCCGGGGAGGTCTCTTCACCTCGCCTGAGCCCGAGAGGGTGCCGGACGGGGTTCCCGGCCTCCGTGACCTCCTGCCCGACGAGGCGGAGGCGTTGCGAGCGATCCAGGAGGCGACGCTCGCCGAGATGGGTCGCTGGGGCTATCGCGGCGTGGTCACGCCGATGCTGGAGAGTCTCGACGCCCTCGCCCTCGGCCTGGGCGACGAGCACCGGCGTCGGCTGTTCAAGCTGACCGACAGGGACGGCGGCCTGCTCGCCGTCGTCGGCGAGCGCACGATCCCGGTCGCCCGTATGGTGGCGACCCGGATGCGCTCGGCCGCCCTGCCGCTGCGCCTCTCCTACGCGGGACCGGTGCTGATCAACGACGGGGGGCGCTTCGCCCGCAGCCGGGAGATGCACCAGACCGGGGCCGAGCTGATCGGGGCGTCGGGCCCGGTCGCCGACGCCGAGGTCATCGCCATGGCGGTGCGCTGCCTGGCCGCCTCCGGCCTGCAGCGCTACCAGGTCGACGTCGGCCACGCCGAGTTCTTCCAGGGGCTGCTCGAGGGCCTCGACGTCAGCGACGAGATCCGGCTCGGGATCCGCGCCGCACTGGCGCGCAGGGACTTCGTCCAGCTCGCCGAGATCCTGGACCGGACCCCGCTGCAGAGCGCCGAGCGCGAGCTCCTGCTCCGCTTCCCCGCTCTTCGCGGCGGCCCCGAGATCCTGGACGTCGCCTCCGGGCTGGTGCGGAACCAGCGCTCGGCCCGGGCGCTGGAGCAGCTGGCGGCGGTCCACCAGCTCCTCGGCGCCCACGGGCTGGCCGGCCGGGTCAGCCTCGATCTGGGGGCGATCCGGGACTTCGACTACTACACCGGGATCATCTTCGAGGGCTACGGGCCCGACCTCGGTCGGCCGCTGGCCCAGGGTGGCCGCTACGACCGCCTGCTGGCCCGCTTCGGGCGCCCCGCCCACGCCACCGGCTTCGTCCTCCACCTCGACCTCATCGCCGAGGCCAGGCGGCGGGCCGGCGACGACCCCGGAGCCGTCCGGCTCGACGCCGCCGTGGCCTGGGGCCAGCGGGGGCTGGAGAGCGCGGTCGCGCTCGGCGCCGGGCTCCGGCGCCGCGCCCTGCGCACGGTGGTGGCGACCGAGCCCCGCAGCTACGAGCGCAGCCTCGCCTGGGCGGAGGAGGTGGGCGCGGCCAACCTGCTCCACCTGGTCGAGGAGGACCGCGTCCGCTGGCGCCTGCCCGGAGGCGAGGAGCGGCGCCTCGACGTCGACCGCGCGATCGAGGAGGTCTCGGCCGGATGATCACCATCGCCATCCCCACCGGGCTGCTCAGCGAGGGCAGCCTCGAGCTCTTCAGCCGCGCCGGCGTCGTCCAGATCAGCCGCGAGGAGCTGGGACGGCGCCTGCTGCTGGAGCGGGACGGCGTGCGCCTGGTGCTGGTGCGCCCCGGCGACGTCGCCGCCTACGTCGACCACGGCGCCGCCGACCTCGGCGTGGTCGGCAAGGACTCGCTCTGGGAGTCGGCCGGCCAGCACTACGAGCTGCTCGACCTCGGCTTCGGCGGCTGCTCCCTGGTCCTGGCCGCGCCCGAGGCGGCGCCGCTGGACGGTCCCGACACCTGGCCGGCGAGCATGCGCGTCGCCACCAAGTACCCGATGGCGACCGCCGCCTACATGAGCCGGGTGGGCCAGACGGTCGAGATCGTCCGCCTCCAGGGGTCGGTCGAGCTGGCCCCTCTGGTCGGGCTCACCGATGCCATCGCCGACCTCACCGCCACCGGCCGGACGCTTCGCGAGAACCACCTGCGCATCCTCACCGAGATGGGCTATTCGACGGCCCGGCTGGTCGCCAACCAGGCCTCGCTCAAGACCCGGACGGCGCAGATCCAGGATCTGGTGCTGCGCCTCCGCGACGCCGTCGCCCCGTCGGCCCCGATCGCCGGCCGGACCGCGGACGGTGCCTGAGCAGATGGCGACGGGAGGGCGGTTCCGATGAGCCTGACCCGGTTCGACGCGGACGGCTGGCGCCGCAGCCCGCTCTCGCGCCGCCGTCTCGACGCCGGCGGCACCGACGAGCAGGTCGCCAGCGTGCGCGCCATCTGCCGCCGCGTCGCCGAGGAGGGGGACGCGGCCCTGCTCCACTACAGCGCCGAGTTCGACACCTGGGCACCACCCGACGCGGGCGCGCTCCGTGTCCCGGCCGGCCGCGCCGCGCGGGCTCACGCCGAGCTGCCGGCCGCGGAGCGGGAGGCGCTGGAGCTGGCGGCGGAGCGGATCCGGACCTTCCACCGGGCCCAGGTCTTCGCCGACGTCGCCGGTCCCGAGGGCCTGACCCTGCGCACCCGGCCGGTGCGCCGCGTCGGCCTGTACGCTCCCGGCGGGAGGGCCGCCTACCCCTCGACGGTGCTGATGGCGGCGATCCCGGCGCGGCTGGCAGGCGTCTCCCGGATCGCGCTGGCGACGCCTCCCAACGAGCGCGGCGAGCTTCCCCAGGCCGTCCTCGCCGCCGCCCACGTCGCCGGCGTCGACGAGATCTACCGGATGGGCGGGGCCCAGGCCATCGCCGCCCTCGCCTACGGCACCGAGTCGATCCCCCGGGTCGACATCATCGCCGGCCCCGGCAACATCTACGTGACGCTGGCCAAGCGCGAGGTCTTCGGCGCCGTCGGCGTCGACGGCATCGCCGGACCGACCGAGATCCTGGTCGTCGCCGACGGCACCGCCGACGCGGTCGAGGTCGCCGCCGACCTGGTCTCGCAGATGGAGCACGACCCCATGGCCTGGGCGGTCCTGGTCACCGACTCGCCCGGACTGGCCGACGCCGTGGCCGAGGCCTTCGACGACATGGTGCCGCGCCTGGAGCGCAGCGCCGTCATCGCCGCCGCCCACTGCTGCGTGGTCCTGACCTCATCGCTAGCCGAGGCGGTGGACCTCGCCAACGACTTCGCGCCCGAGCACCTGGAGCTGGTCGGGGAGGGGGCGGAGGCGCTGCTCGACCGGGTCGAGAACGCCGGCGCCATCTTCGTCGGCCGGGACACCCCGGTCTCCCTGGGCGACTACGTGATCGGTCCCAACCACACCCTGCCCACGGCCCAGGCGGCCCGCTTCTCCTCGCCGCTGGGCGTCTACACGTTTCTCAAGCGGAGCAGCGTGGCCCATCTCGGCGCCGAGGAGTTCCAGGCCCTCCAGGGGGCGGCCAGGACGCTGGCCGGCGTCGAGGGGCTGGGGGCTCACGCCCACGCCCTGGAGGTGCGATGTGAACGTCGTCGCTGAGCGTACGGGGGACATCGACCGGCGCAGCCGGGAGACCCAGATCAGCTGCCGGGTGGTGCTCGAGGGCTCGGGCCGGATCGAGCTCTCCTCCGGCGTGCCCTTCCTCGACCACATGCTCGAGCAGGTCGCCCGGTACGGCGACCTCGACCTGGTCCTGCACGGCACCGGCGACCTCGACGTGGACACCCATCACATGGTCGAGGATTCCGGCATCGTCTTCGGGCAGGCCGTCTCCCAGGCCCTCGGCCAGCGCCTCGGCATCACCCGCTTCGCCCACGCCTACGCGCCGCTCGACGAGTCGCTCGCCCGGGTCGTGCTCGACCTCGGCCGCCGGCCCTTCCTCCACTACGGCGTCGACCTCGACGGCACCATCGGGACGCTCGAGGCGGAGACGCTGCAGGAGTGGTGGCGCGCGCTCTCCATCCACCTCGGCGCGACCATCCACGTCGACCTGATCCGCGGCTCCAACCGCCACCACAAGGCGGAGTCGACCTTCAAGGCGCTGGGCCTGGCCCTGCGCGAGGCGATCCGCGTCCGCGGCGAGGGTGTCCCCTCGAGCAAGGGCCTGCTGGGATGATCGCGATCGTCGACTACGGCGTCGGCAACCTCCGCTCGGTGGAGCGGGCGCTGCGGGCGGCGGGCGCCGAGGTGCGGCTCACCGCCGACCCCGACGAGCTGGCCCGCTCCGACGGGATGGTGCTCCCCGGCGTCGGCGCCTTCGCCCCGGCCCTGCGGCGCCTCACCGAGGGCGGCCTGGGACGGCGCGTGGTCGAGCTGGTCAAGCGCGGGCACCCGCTGCTCGGCGTCTGCCTCGGCTATCAGCTCCTCTTCGAGCGCTCCGAGGAGCACGGCAGCCACGAGGGTCTTGGCCTCCTGCGCGGCTCGGTGGTCGAGGTCCGGAACTCGCCGCGACTACCCGTGATCGGATGGTGCCGGGTCCGCCAGACCGAGTTCTCGCCGCTCTGGCAGGGCATCGCCGACGACTCCTACTTCTACTTCGTCCACTCCTACGGACCCGACTC
>DATAXV010000064.1:0-22701 GCA_036272915.1 Candidatus Dormiibacterota bacterium | reverse complement strand
TGCAGCCACTGGCGGACCTGCTCGTCGGGAGCGGAGCGGCCGAGCACCAGCAGCGACGGGTTCTGGCCACCGCGGAGGCAGGCATCGGCCACCGACTTGGCGGTCTCGACCGAGGGCTGGCCCTCGAGCTTCCAGTAGTCGGGCTTGACGCCGCCGTCGCGCAGCTCGTCGATGGCCTCCACCGTCAGCCCGGGCCGGACCTTGGTGTCGTAGTCGGCCGAGTTCTGCTCGGCGGTCGCCGGCACCAGCAGTTCCACCAGCACCGGGCGCCCCCGGCCGCGGGCCCAGCCGATCATCGAGTCGAGACGCTCGATCTGGAGCTTCCGGTCCGCCTCGGGACCCCCGACGTTGTGCCGGATCAGGATCTTGACCAGGTCGACGCCGAACTCGTCCACCAGCCGGTCCGGGTTGTCGTACTCGGGCTCGAGCACCGGCCTGCCCGACCTCTCGAAGGGCATGGCCAGGGCCAGCCCCGCCTTCTTGACCTCGCGGGCGACCTCGGCCCCCAGCTGCTCGTCGACGAGGACGCCTAGGCCCTCGGCCGAGCCGCGGCGGTCGAGGGCGATGCGAGCGCCCTCGAAGATGACCTGCTTGGCGCGAGCGGCCTCGGCCACCTGGTCGGCGGTGATGCCCTCCTCCTTGCCGAAGAGCTCGTTCAGCAGCCAGCCTCGCTGGTCCATCGCCAGCACGTAGAGCGAATCGTTCACGGGTTCTTACCTCCTGGCCTCGATCAGCGGCTTCAGCACATCGCCTCGGACGAACTGGTCGAAGGCGGTCTGCAGCTCGGACAATGGATGCACCGACACCACGCTCCGGCCGAGGTCCGGACCTGTGCGGCGCAGCATCTCCCAGTTCGCCTCCACCTCGGCGATCGGGAAGTAGAAGGAGCGGATCACGTACATGTCCGTGCGGCGCCATCGCGGCGTCGCCGGCACCTCCCAGGCGGCCTCGCCCTCGCCGAGGAGGAGCAGCGACCCTCCCGGCTCGACCAGCGACCAGGCCGCCTGACGGCCCTCCCGGGTGCCGGTGACCTCGACCACGAGCGGCAGGGACCGCTCCTCCAGGTCGCCGACGGCCATGGACACGGCCCCCAGCCTACGCGCCGCCTCCCGCCTGGCCGGAACCAGGTCGGCGGCCTGGACGCCGCCTATTCCCAGGTCCCGGGCGGCGGCGACGACCCCGAGGCCGAGCGGCCCGCACCCGAGCACCAGGGCCCGGTCCGGGGCACCGCCGAGCGGGGCCAGCGCCATGCGCAGGCCGTGCGCGGCGGTGCCCAGGGTGTCGAGGGCGAGGACGGCGGTGGCCAGGTCGATGTCGTCCGGCACCGGCAACAGTGTGCGGGCGGGCACGTCGACCACCTCCTGGTAGCCACCGTCGAGCTGCCATCCGACGAGCTCGGTCGCCTCCAGGCACCGGTTGGTCTGGCCGGCGCGGCAGGGGCGGCAGTGGCCGCAGAAGACGACGATGTAGACCAGCGCGCGCTGGCCGATCTCGATCCCCTCCACCCCCTCGCCGACCTGCGCCACCGTGCCCGAGATCTCGTGACCGGGAATATGGCCGGCGCCGCCGGCGAACAGGCGGCGATCCGAACCGCAGAGGCCGCAGTAGGCGACCTCGAGGCGCACGCGTCCCGGCCCCAGCGGCTGGACCGCCCGCTCCACCACCTCGACGACGCCCTCGCCCCGGAAGCGCGCCGCCCGGACGGTCGAAACCTGTGTCGACATGCTCAAGCACAGTAGGACATTGCCTGTCCTCGACGACGATCATTATGCCCGCATGGATTGGACCGAGCAGCTGCTGCTGCAGCTCGACTGGTACTGGACGGCGATGTTCCGGCCCCGCCTTGAGGGCATGACGGACGAGGAGTACCTATGGGAGCCCGTGGAGGGCTGCTGGAGCATCCACCGCGCCGAGGACGGCCGGATGGTCATGGACGGCTTCTGGCCGCCGCCCGACCCGCCGCCGGTGACCACGATCGCGTGGCGCCTTGGCCACATCAGCCTCGAGATCCTCGCCGCCCGGGTGGCCTTCCACTTCGACGGAGGGCGCGAGCCGACCCAGGCGGAGATGGACCTGCCCGCCAGCGCCGGCGAGGCCATCGCCCGCATGGAGGAGCACTACGACGCCTGGCGCGACGGCATCCGCGGGCTCGACGCGGAGGCGCTGGCGGCGCCCATGGGCGAGCCCGGCCCCTTCCGGGACGACCCCATGGCCGGCCTCGTCCTCCACAACGATCGGGAGATCTTCCACCACGCGGCCGAGGTCGCCCTGCTCCGCGACCTCTACCGCGCCAGCGACGGCGGCAGGAGGTGGCGCACCGCCGGCTGACCGGCAGCGATCTGGCGGGTGTCCGCGACCGGGCGGCACGGTGTTACGTTGAGTCGCGATGGACGCGGTGGAGGACGGCTACCTCAGGTTTCCCGCCCTCCACCGCGATCGCATCGTCTTCGTCGCCGAGGACGACCTCTGGTCGGTCCCGACCTCAGGCGGCGCCGCCCACCGGCTGACCGCGGGCGTGGCCGAGGCGACGCATCCCCGGTTCTCCCCGGATGGCCGGCGAATCGCGTTCGTGGGGCGCGAGGAGGGTCCGGCCGACGTCTACGTGATGGACGCCGGCGGCAGCCCGACCAACCGACTCACCTTCGAGGGCAACGTCTGGTCGATCGTCGGCTGGACGTCTGATGGCATCGCCATCCAGTACACCACCGGGGCCGCGCGCGCCTTCGAGAGCCCGGTCTGGTTCCGCCAGGTCGGCGCCGAGGGTGGCCTGCCTCGTGACCTGGACCTGGGACCGGGGACGGCGCTGACGCGCTCCGACGGGGGAGCACTGGTCCTGGGCCGCGGCGCGACCAGGGAGCCGGCTCAGTGGAAGCGCTACCGCGGCGGCCTCGCCGGCGCGCTCTGGATCGCGCCCGGACCGGACGCCGACTTCCACCGCCTGATCGACCTGGACGGCAACCTCACCGGCCCCTGCTGGGTCGGCGATCGCGTCTTCTTCCTCAGCGATCACGAGGGGGTCGGCAACGTCTACTCCTGCGACGCCGGGGGTGGCGGCCTCCGTCGGCACAGCGACCACGACGACTTCTACGCCCGCAACCTCTCCGGTGATGGCCGACGGCTGGTCTACCACGCCGGCGCCCGCCTCTACCTGCTCGATCCCGACGACGACGGCCCCCGGGCCGTCCCGGTCCGGCTGCCCAGCTCCCGGACGCAGCGCAACCGCCGCTTCGTCCCCGCCTCCCAGCACCTGGACGGCGTGACCCTGGCCCCGGACGGGCTGGGGCTCGCGATCACCACCCGGGGCAAGGCCTTCAGCTTCGCCAACTGGGAGGGCGCCGTCTCCCAGCACGGGAGCCCGGACGGCATCCGCTACCGGTTGCTGACCTGGCTCAACGACCGCCTCCGGCTGGTGGCGGCGGCCAATGGCGCCGACGGGCCGGAGTGCCTGGTCGTGCTCCGCGCCGACTCCTCGGAGCCGCGGACCCTGGACGGCCTCGACACCGGACGCATCGTCGAGCTCGAGGTCGGACCGGTCGGCGACCTGGTCGCGATCAGCAACCACCGCAACGAGCTGCTGCTCGCCGACCTCGGCGGGGATACGCCGAGCATCCGCACGCTCGATCGGAGCGAGTGCGCGCCGCTGGACGGCATCGCCTGGTCGCCGGACGGCCGCTGGATCGCCTACGCCTTCGCCGACACGCCCGCCTCCAGCGTGATCAAGGTCTGCCGGGTGGAATCGGGGGAGAGCTGGCCGGTCACCTCGCGGGTCCGCCACGACCGCATACCCACCTTCGACCCCAAGGCCCGCTACCTCTACTTCCTCGGCGCGAGGAACTTCGACCCCGTCTATGACGAGCTCCAGTTCGAGCTCAGCTTCCCCCGGCCGGTGAGGCCCTACGCGATAGCCCTGCGCCCGGAGGTCCCCGACCCCTTCGCGCCCCGGCCCAGACCGCTTCGGGGCGGTGGCGAGACACCGGCCGGGGAACACCAGGACGGCGTGCCCGCCGTGGAGATCGAGCTGGAGGGCATCACCGACCGCATCGTCGCCTTCCCGGTCGAGCCCGGCCGGTACGCGAAGATCAGGGCCGTCGGCGAGAAGGTCCTCTACTCCGACTTCCCGCTTGAGGGCACGCTCGGCCACGACTGGTGGCAATCGGGAGGATCCCGTGGATCGCTCGAGTGCTACGACCTGGAGAAGCAGCGGCAGGAACGGCTGGCTGACGGCGTCGGCGACTTCGACCTCAGCCGGGACCGGAGCACGCTCTTCTATCGCTCGGGCGACCGGCTGCGCGTGATCGCCGCCGGCGAGAAGGTGCCGGAGGGCGACGAGCCCGGCCGCGAGAGTGGGTGGATCGACCTCGACCGGGTCCGCGTCTCGGTCCAGCCCAGCGCCGAGTGGCGGCAGATGTTCCAGGAGGCCTGGCGGCTCCAGCGCGAGCAGTTCTGGGTCGAGGACATCTCCGGCGTCGACTGGGACGAGGTGCACCGGCGCTACCTGCCCCTGGTCGACCTGGTCGGCACCCGGTCCGAGTTCTCCGACCTCCTCTGGGAGCTGCAGGGCGAGCTGGGGACCTCGCACGCCTACGAGATCGGCGGCGAGTACCGGTCGCGCCCCGACTACCGGCAGGGCTACCTCGGCGCCGACTGGGAGTACCGGGCGGAGGCGGGCGGCTACGCGGTGCGCCAGCTGGTTGGGGGCGACCCCTGGGATCGCGATGCCACCTCCCCGCTGGCGGCGGCGGGTGCCGACGTGCGGACGGGCGACGTGCTGCTGGCGATCAACGGCCAGCCGCTCTCCGAGCGGATCACACCCGGCGAGCGTCTGGTCAACCAGGCCGGCAACCTGGTCGCCCTGCTGGTCCGCCGCCCCGGCGAGGAGCACGCGCGGACCCTGACCGTGAGGGCGCTGCCCCATGAGCAGAGGGGACGGTACCGCGACTGGGTGGAGGGCCGGCGCCGGCTGGTCCGCGAGGCGACCGGTGGGCGCGTCGGCTACCTCCACATCCCCGACATGGGGCCCTGGGGCTTCTCCCAGTTCCATCGCGGCTTCCTGCTCGAGTACGAGTGCGACGCCCTCATCGTCGACGTCCGTGCCAACGGCGGCGGCGACAACTCATCCCTCCTCCTGGAGAAGCTGGCGCGTCGCCGCCTCGGCTACGACTTCGGCCGCTGGATACGGCCCGAGCCCTATCCGCGCGAATCGCCGGCCGGACCGCTGGTCGCGATCACCAACGAGTGGGCGGGCTCCGACGGCGACATCTTCAGCCACGCCTTCAAGATGATGGCGCTGGGCCCCCTGATCGGCACCCGGACCTGGGGCGGCGTGATCGGCATCTGGCCGCGCCATCTCCTCGCCGATGGGACGGTGACCACCCAGCCCGAGTTCTCCTTCTTCTTCGATGACGTGGGCTGGGGCGTCGAGAATCACGGCACCGATCCGGATATCGAGGTCGAGAACGCGCCGCACGACTACCGGAGCGGCGTGGATGCTCAGCTCGAGCGGGGCATCGCCATAGCTCTGGAACTCCTCTTGGAGCGCCCGCCGCATCGGCCCCGCCAGACTCAGGGTCCGCGGCGGACCTCGCAGTCGCTACCGCCACGCCTGCGCCCGGAAGCCGCGGCAGAATGACTCTGCCGGCGCCCAACGGCGCCAGCCAAACGCCTGAACCGACGGACGCCTGGCCTCGCTACGTCTCAGGCGCCGATGCAACCGGCGGCCGGGGTACAGGCACCACCGGCACAAGCCCTCGCAGCCCGCGGAAGTCGTCGGGATTGGTCGTGAAGAGGGGCAGCTGGTGGCCGCGGCCACGCTGGTGATCATGAGATCCGGCTCACGGCGCCGGGGCTTGCGGCCAGCCGCGATCACTGCGGCCGCGATGACCCCGTACTGTCGAGCCGCATCAGCGTCGAAGGGGAGTGGCGAGCAACTCCAGGGGTAGGGACTCGGCCCGGGAGTCGCTCCAAGAAGATGAGAATGTTGGTGTCAGCAAGCCCCCTGAGGTGTTGAGTGATCACTGTCCGGATGGCCGATCATAGGCCTCGAGACGGGTCTCATCATCGACGACGGCATCCCGATCAGATCGGAAGACTTCCGCTACCGGAACCGCCTGACGTCGCTGCGGTGGAGAGGCCGGCCGGCTGACGTATTCCGACATAGCCGACAGCGCTACCTGCTGCACAGACCGATGCTCGACTTCAGCCCCACGCCGCAGCGCTTCCGCCTCTCCATTGCCTTGAAGGGGGGGCCGCCCGTGAAGGCGGCCGCCCCGCGACTCAGCCGGCGATCAGCGGCTTCAGCCAGCGCTGAAAGGCGGCGGGCGCCTGGTCCGGCTCGACCACCCATTCGGCGGGCAGCCGCCGGTTGCGGCCGCCGACCTCGGCCAGTGGGACGGGGACCATCTCCGAGCGGTAGGGCTCGCCCTCGCTCCTATGGATCCCGACCATCACACCGCTCACCCCGTCCGCGAGCAGCTCGGCGGCGACGTGGCCCGCCTCTCTCGCCTCCTCCCGGTCGAGGCGCGACACCGCGTAGCTGGCGCAGCGCTGGACGGTCCCGAGCACGTCGGCCCGCGTTCGGAGGCCGAGTCGACGCTCGACCACGTCTGCCAGCAGGCGGGCCACGCCGCCGGTCAGCGGGCGGTCGAAGACGGCGGTCTTGAATGCGTTGTCGATAAGCTCGCCGGCGAACCCCTCGGCCACGACCACCGTGGCCAGTCCCCTCGCGTCCACCGATGACTCAACATCGACCAGGAAGGACTCCTCGTCGTAGCCCTGCTCCGGCGGGTACACGAGGTGCGGGGCATCGCCCTCCTCGCGCTTGCTCGCCGCCGCCGCGTACGCGAGCCATCCCGCGTCCCTCCCGAACGTCTCCACGATGCGCACCGGCTCGATCGAGTGGAAGGCCGAATGATCGAGGGCCATGTCTCGGACAGAGCGGGCGAGGAAGCGGGCGGCGCTCGGGTATCCGGGGCAGTGGTCGGTGCCAAACAGATCGTTGTCGACCGTCTTGGGGATACCGACGACGCGGAGTTCGTGACCGCGGGCGGCGGCCTCCTCGCCGATCCGGTCGGCGAGGAGCATCGTGCCGTTGCCGCCGGCCAGGGCGAGATGGGTCACATTCCGCTCGGCCAACTCCCTGATAACACGCTCGCGCTCGACTTCGTCGAGGCGCAGCCGTCCCGCTCCGAGCCAGGCACCGGGGAGCTGTGCGATCTGGTCGAGGTCACCCTCGATCGGGTCCAGGTCTCCGGTCAATAGGCCGTGCGGGCCACCCCTTGCGCCCAGCACCTCGAAGGCACTGCAGGCGACCTCGACGAACCCGGCCAGGCTGGCGTTGAGGACCGCCGTGGGGCCTCCGCATTGGGCAATGACTGCTCGCCTCATCCGCGGCCCATCGTTTCTTCTGTCGGCACCGGCCCCACGGTACTGCACGGGCACGAGTAGGAGTCGACCGGCCATCTGGGCTCCAACTCGAGCACGCTCCTCATGTCCAATTCGCCCGTCTCTGAATACCGAATCGGCGCGCCCAGTGCTGGAGTCGAGGGCACCGCGCACCAAACACCTAAGGGCAGCTTCGGTGACCTCAACCAACCTGGCGGTGGTCGGTTGAGCGCTGGGCGGGATCGCCACGCCGGGGCACCGGAAACGGGTGCCGGCTCGAATCGCGAGCGCCCGCGATCGAGAACGATGATCCCGTGGTGCCGTCCTCGCTCAGAGCTCGGACGGCCAGCCGGCAGCTTCGGTCCCTCCTCGCATCCATCAGGGCGCCTGTTCGCTGAGCGGGTCCAGGAACACGGCCACGGCGGATCGGAGCGTCAGGTCGGGAGGGCTGCCGCCACCCGCGAGAGCTGCCACCTCGATTCGTAGGGTGCCAGCTGGAAGTGGACCGCCTGCTGGGGACTGGAACCGTCGGGCACCTGGAGCTCAACCTCGACCTCGTCGTCGGTGACGTTGTGCAGACAGAGCGCGGACTCCTGCCCGTCGGGCGACTCCCTGAGGATCGCGAAGACCCTCGCATCGACGGAGAGCACCTCCTGCCTGCCCGAGGGATGGAAGGCGGCCGACGAGCGGCGCATCTCCATCAGCCGGCGCATCCCTTCGAAGACCTGGGAACGGCGCGACGCCGGATCGGCCAGCTCCGTCTCCAGCGGCTCGCGCTCGAGCTTCTGCCGGTTGATCCGCCGCTTGATGCCGCTCTTCTCGGCACCCTGGCGGTCGCCCCTGGATCCGAACAGCGAGTGGAAGTAGATCCCGGGCATGCCGGCCATCGCCAGCTGGATGGCGGTGGCGAGCAGGAAGCGGCTCACCTGCTTCTCCTCGGGCTCGTCGCCGGCCGGATCGGAGAGGGCGTCGAAGTAGTTGACGTTCAGCTCGTAGGGGCTCTCGCTCCCATCCGGGTTGGTCTTGTAGGAGACGAAGCCGCCGTGCCGCTCGACCTGCGCGACCAGCCCGCCGATCTCGGCGTCGGAGAGCAGGCCCCGCGCCGGGTTCAGCCCGATCCCGTCGTGGGAGGCCAGGAAGTTGAAGAAGGTGACGTCGGGCGTGGGCGGCTCGAGCGTGCTCGCCCACCGTGTCAGCGCCTCGGCGCTGCCCGTGGCCAGGGTGTGGAGCACGAGCGGAGGCAGGGCGAAGTTGTAGACGAGCTGGGCCTCGTTGTGACCGTTGCCGAAGTAGGAGATGTTGTCCTTGTGGGGCACGTTGGTCTCGGTGATCAAGACGGTCTCGGGGGCGCAGAGGTCGAGCACCGAGCGCATCAACTGGATCACGTGATGGGTCTGGGGCAGGTGGATGCAGCTGGTCCCGATCTCCTTCCAGAGGAAGCCGATCGCGTCGAGGCGAACGAACGCGGCACCCTGCTCGACGTAGAAGAGGAGCGTGTCGATCAGCTCGAGCAGGACCTCCGGGTCCTTGGCGTTGAGGTCGACCTGGTCCTCGCTGAAGGTCGTCCAGACCCGCTTGTAGCCGTCGGCGGTGGAGAAGGTGGTGAGCAGGGGCAGCGCCCGCGGCCGCACCACCTGGCTCAGGTCGGGGTCCCCCTCGACGGTGATGAACCAGTGCCGGTACTCGGAGTCCCACTCCAGGAAGCGCTGGAACCAGGTGCTCTTCGCCGAGCAGTGGTTGAAGACCGCGTCGAACATGAGCTGGAAGCGCTCGCGGAGGGCGGCGACGTCCTCCCAGCCGCCCAGCTCGGGATCGACCTGGCGGTAGTCGACGACGGAGAAGCCGTCGTCGGAGGAGTAGGGGAAGAAGGGCAGGATGTGGACGCCGCTGACCACCTGCTCAGCCCGATTCTGGAGGAACCCGCCGAGTGACGCGAGCGGGGTCCGGCCCTCCTCACGGACCTGGTCGCCATAGGTGATCAGGAGCGCGTCGGACTGGGTCGGGGTTCGGCGCGACCCCTTCCCGGTGCCACGTCCGCGGAGCAGCCGCTCCAGCCGCGGCTCGAGGGCCGCCGCCGCCTCGGCTCCATAGAGGAAAGCAAGGTGATCTCGAATCTCCCGCGACATGCCGGGCATTGTCCACCTTCGAACCACCTGATGGCGGACACTTGGCCGGGTGAATGATCTGATCGTGATCGGCGCCGCGCAGCTGCGCCGGCTGGTGAGCATGGAGGATGCCGTCGACGCCGTCGCCGAGGCCTTCATCTCCCTCTCCCGCGGCGAGGCGGTGCAGCCTCCGCGGCTGGCCATGCCCGACGGCAGGACGCTGGGCATGTTCGTCCAGGTCGGCGATCAGCTCTCGGTGAAGGTGGTGACGGTCCGGCCCGAGAACGCCGCCGCCGGTCTCCCCACCCTCCAGAGCACGGTCATCTGGAGGGACGGTGCCGGCCGCTCGGCGCTGATCGAGGGCGCCGCCCTGACCGCGATGCGGACGGGCGCCGCCTCGGGAGTGGCGACCCGCCTGCTGGCACCCGAGGATGCGTCGATCATGGCCATGATCGGAGCGGGCGGTCAGGCGGCGGACCAGATCCGGGCGGTGGCCGCGGTGCGGAGGCTGCGCGAGGTCCGGATCGCGGCGCGGCGCGTCGGCAGCGCTCAGACCCTGGCCGACGCCCTCGGCGAAGAGCTCGGCGAGGCCCGGCTCATTCCCTGCGAGACCGTCGCGGACGCGGTTCGGGACGCCGACATCGTCACCACCGCGACGACCGCGGCGTCTCCCGTCCTCGCCCTCGAAGACCTGGCGGAGACCGTGCACGTCAACGCCATCGGTGCCTTCCGCCTGGACATGTGCGAGCTGCCGCCGGAGCTTCTCGCCGAAGCCGCTCTGATCGCCATCGACGAGCGTGAGGCGATGGAGAAGGAGGCCGGCGACGTCATGGCGGCGGTCGCCTCCGGCCACATCGAGCTGGGCGGCCCGCGCGAGATCGGCGAGCTCCTCCAGGCTCCGCCTCAGCTGCCGGACCGGCGGCGGACCGTCTTCAAGTCGGTCGGGGTCGCGGTGCAGGATTGGGCGCTCGCCCGGCTGGCGGTGGCGAGGGCGGTCGAGGAGGGGGGCGCTCAGGTGATCAGCCTGGCCTGAGCGCCCCGGCTGGATCAGTCCAGCGAGCGGTACCGGGGCGCCTCGCGGCGTCCCGACTCGGCCGATCTGAGCACGGCGTCGGCGACCTCGGAGGCGCGGTAGCCGTCCTCCAGGGTGGCGCCGTGGGGGGCCACGCTGCTCCCCTCGGCGATGGCGCCGAGGAGGTGGTGGATCTGATGGACCATGGCGTGCTCCCAGCCGATGATGTGCCCGTGCGGCCACCAGTTCTCCCAGAAGGGGTGGTCGGACTCGGAGACGTTGACGACGCGGAAGCCCTGGGCGCGGTTCTCCGGGGTCGACCCGGCCAGGTAGACCTGGAGCTCGTTCAGCCGCTCCAGCTCGAACACGATCGAGCCCTTGGAGCCGTTGATCTCGAAGACGAGGCCGTTCTTGCGGCCGATCGCGAACCGGGAGGCCTCGATCGTGCCCACGGCGCCGCCCTCGAACTCGACCGCGGCCTCGAAGGCGTCGTCGACGTCGACCTTGCCACCGGGGCGGTCGCCGACGAAGGTCCGAGTCACGGCGGACACGGTGCTGACCTCGCCGACCAGGTAGCGGGCGAGATCGATGACGTGGGTGCCGAGGTCGCCGAGCGCACCCGACCCGGCCTGGGCCTTGTCCAGCCTCCAGACCTTGGACATGTTCGGGTCGGCCACCCACTCCTGCAGATAGCGGCCGCGGAAGTGGTAGATCTCACCGAGGTCGCCGGCCTCGATCATCTCCCGGGCCAGCCGCACGGCCGGCACGAACCGGTAGTTGAAGGCGCACATGTGGACGACGCCGGTCGCCGCCACCCGCTTCCAGATCTCGTACGACTCGTCGGCGGTCCGGCCCAGCGGCTTCTCGCAGAGGATGTGCTTGCCCTTCTCGGCGGCGGCGACGGTCGGCTCCAGGTGGCGGTTGTTGGGGCCGCCGTTGTCGAAGAGCTGGATCGAGTCGTCCTCGACCAGGGAGCGCCAGTCGGTGTCGTAGCGCTGGTACCCGTAGCGCCGGGCGGCCTCGGCCACCGCCTCCTGGTTGCGGCCGGAGATCGCCACCAGCCGGGGCATCAGCGGCGGCGGCCACATCATGTAGGACAGCGTCTTGTAGGCGTTGGAGTGGGCCTTGCCCATGAAGGCGTAGCCGAGCATGCCGACGCCGATCTCGGGGATCTCGCCGGCGGCGCGGGCGGCGCCCATGGTCACGAAGCCGACCTGCTTCTTCTCCTCGCTCATGCTCAGTCCTCCCGGGCGAAGGCGGCGTCGAAGGACGCCTCGGAGGGGGCGAAGTCGATGCCGCGGACGAACTCCAGCGCGTCCTGCGCGCCGTACTCCCGGTCCATTCCCGAGTCCTCCCACTCGATCGAGAGGGGGCCCTGATAGCCGATCCGGTTGAGGCTGCGGATCAATTCCTCGAAGTCGACGTCGCCGTGGCCGGGCGAGACGAAGTCCCAGCCCCGCTCCCGCTCGCCGAAGTTGAGGTGGGAGCCGAGGATCGAGCGCCGGCCGGTCAGCCGCCGCTTGGAGTCCTTGACGTGGAAGTGGTAGATGCGGTCGGCGAAGTCCTCGACGAAGGCGGCGGGGTCGAGGAGCTGAGGGATGAAGTGGCTGGGGTCGAAGTTGATGCCGAAGCCTGGTCGCCTGCCGATCGCGTCCAGCGCCTTGCCCGCGGTCACGAAGTCGTAGGCGATCTCGGTCGGGTGCACCTCGAGGGCGAAGCGGACGCCCTCCCGGTCGAAGACGTCGATGATCGGGTTCCAGCGCTCGGCGAAGTCCTCGTAGCCGCGCTCGATCGCCGCGAAGTCGTTGGGCGGGAACGAGTAGAGCTGGGCCCAGATCGAGGAGCCGGTGAAGCCGGTGACGGTGTCGACGCCGAAGGCGGCGGCGGCGCGGGCGGTGTCCTTGAGCCGGTCGGCGGAGCGCCGGCGGACCCCCTCGGCATCGCCGTCACCCCAGACCTCGGGCGGCAGGACGCCCTTGTGGCGGGCGTCGATCGGGTCGCAGACGGCCTGGCCGACGAGGTGGTTGGAGATGGCGAAGACCTTGAGGTTGTGCCGGTCGAGCAGCTCCCGGTGCTTCTTCACGTAATCCGGCTCGGCGAGCGCCCTGGGCACGTCGAAGTGGTCGCCCCAGCTGGCCAGCTCGAGACCGTCGAAGCCCCACGAGCTGGTCTTCGCGGCGAGCTCCTCGATGGGCAGATCGGCCCACTGACCGGTGAACAGGGTCACTGGTCGCCCCATGGCAGGTCGCCTCCTTCCCTTGAACGCGCGAAATGCATCGTTCCCCAGGGTAGTCCGCCTCCTCGGCGGGGGTGCGACGGCGCCGGCGGACCGCTCAGACCGGACGGCACTCGACCAGGAACCGGCCGGCGCGCTGGCGGCCGGTGGCGCTGACGCGCAGCCCCGCCTCGCCGGCGAGTTCGGCGAACTGGGCCAGGGAGCGACTCCTGCCGCCGACCAGGACCAGCATCATCAGCTCGGGACTCTCCCTCTCCGGGGAGACCCCAGCGATCACGACCAGCCGGCCGGCTGGCCGAGCGGCCTCGGCGCAGCGGCGGAGCAGACGGAGCGCGTCGGCGTCGGGCCAGTCGGCGAGGACGTTGGTCACCAGGTACAGGTCGGCGCCGGCGGGCAGCGGGTCGAAGAAGCTCTGCCCGACCACGGTCGCCCTGGCGCTCACGCCGGCGGCCGCGAACACCTCCGCCGAGCGCGCCACGGTGCCGGGGAGGTCGACCAGGATGCCCCGCAGCGAGGGGTGGGCGCGCAGGACCTGCGCGAGCTGGGCTCCGGTCCCGCCGCCGACGTCGACGACGGTGCGCACGCCGTCCCAGTCCGACGCCGGAAGGACCTCGGGGTCCGGCGTGGGATGGCCGACCGCCATCGCCGCGTCGAAGCTCTCCGACAGCTCGGGATGGGCGGCGAGATCGTCCCAGAAGGACACGCCGAAGACGAAGGGATAGCCGGCCCGGCCGGTCCTGACCGCGTCGGCGAGGCCGCTCCAGGCCCGGGCGAAGCGGCCGCCGATCCCGTTCAGGTCGAGGAAGATCCGCATCCCCGGATCGAGCAGCCCTCTCGCCGCCTGGTTGAGGGCGAACCGCCCCTCCCCCTCCTCGACGAAGACGCCGTGGCCGGCGAGCTGCCGCGGCACCCGGCCCAGCGCGCCGGCGTCGGCGCCGACGGCGGCGGCCAGCTCCCCGACGTCCATCGGCCCCGCCTCCAGGCGCTCGGCGACGCCCAGGGTGACGGCGACGTGCAGGCTCCATGGCGTGCTCTGATCGGCCAGCGCGTACAGGTCGACGGGGTCGAAGTCATTCATCGATCGGAAACCTCCGGTGAGGGTGGGGCGGCCCCGCCCGGTCCCAGCAGCGTCTCGACCAGCTGGTGGAGCGTGGACCGCAGCCGGGACGTCTCCCCCCGCCGCAGCAGGTGGAGGACGAGGTCGCTGTGGAGGGAGCCGAGCAGGATGTGGGCGAGCAGCTCGGCGTCGAGGTCGGGGCGGGCCGAGGTGATGAGGGCGCTCACGTGGCGGTGCCAGGTCTGGTACATGGCCGCCTCCTGGCGCCCGTCCTCGGAGCGTTCATAGGCCGCCATCAGGGCGATGTTGCGCGTCGCCATGGCGATGACCGCGTCGAGGAAGGCGTTCAGCCGCGCCGCCGGAATGGCCCCCGGCCCGAGCGGCGGCGGGCCGCTCCGGGTCGACTCCTCGAGCGCGTGACTGCGCTCGGCGAGCAGCTCCCGGATCAGCCCGGAGCGGCTGCCGAAGCGGTGGAAGACGGTGCCCTTGCCGACGCCCGCCGCCCTGGCGATCTCCTCGATCGACACGCCCTCCGCCTCCCGCTCGGCGAAGAGCCGCTCGGCCGCACGCAGGATCGCCGACCGGTTGCGGGCGGCGTCGGCGCGCTCGATGCGCTCAGCCATGGCCACGCGTTGACAAATGAACCACCGGTCCACATAATAGCTCCACGTAAGTGGACCGACGGTCAATTTGGAGAAGAGCGATGGAGTCGATGCAGGCGGTGGTGATGCGGCGGACGGGCGGGCCCGAGGTGCTGGAGCCGGCGGAGGTGCCGGTGCCCGCCCCCGGGCCGGGCCAGGTCCTGGTGCGGACCGAGGCGATCGGCGTCAGCGGTGGCGAGACGATGATGCGGAGCGGCCGCATCCCGCTCCCGGTCGAGCCGCCGGTGGTGATCGGCGCCGAGGCGGTGGGCACGGTGGAGCGCCTGGGAGAGGGTGTGGACCCCAGCCTCGACGGGACCCGGCTGGCCGTGATCACCGGAGGGCTCGGCTCCTACGCCGAGTTCGTGACCGTCGACGTCGCCAAGACCGCGCCCGTCCCCGAGGGCCTGAATCCGGTGGACGCCGTGGCCGCCGCCGCTCCCGGGGCGATGGCGCTGGGATTGCTCCATTGGGCCGGGCTGCGGGCCGGCGACACCGTCCTCGTCGCCCCCGGCTCAGGCAAGGTCGGCGGCTATCTGATCCGCCACTCGCCGGCCTCGGCGCCGCCCGCGTGGTCGCCACCGCCGGTACCCCGGCGGGAAGGGAGGCGGCTCTCGGGCTCGGCGCCGACCTGGTCGTCGACCACCGCGATCCGGGGTGGCCGGCGGAGCTGTCCCGGTTCCTCCAGGGAGCCACCATGGACGTCGTCTTCGACGGCGTCGGCGGCGAGGCCAGCGGCCGCCTGCTGCGGCTGCTCACGCCGGGGGCGGGGTGCACCCTGCTCTACGGCGCCGCCTCGGGCGCACCGCCGGCGCTGGACGCGACCCCGGTGATGTCGCTCGGCCTGCGCGTGATCGGAGTCGGCGGTCCGGTCTGGGCGGAGCGAGTCTTCGGCGTCCACTATCCGGAGTTCCTGCGGCTCGCGGCGCAGGGGCGCAGCCATCTCCTGCCGGTCGACGCCACCCTCCCCCTGGCCCGGGCGGCCGAGGCCCACCGGCGCATCGAGGAGGGCGCCCGCCGGATCGTCCTCCTGCCCGGCGGGTAGGCGGCGCGCCGGACGAACCAAAGGGGCCACCGGCGGGTGGCCCCTTCTCACGCGACGAAGCGTGCTCGAACGGTCAGGCGGACGGCGTCTCGTCGGTCTTGGCGGGGGCCGTGACGGCCACCTTGACCGGCGAAGGCTCACCGCCCTTGGGCACGCTCACAGTGAGCAGCCCCTCGCTCAGCGAGGCCTCGACCTTCTCCGCGCTCGCGCCCTCGGGCAGGCGGAGCCTGCGGTAGAGGGAGCTCGACCGGCGCTCGCGCCACAGATAGCCGCGGTCGTCGCTGTTGGACTCGTCCTTGCGGCTGGCGGCGATGGTCAGCACGCCCTCGTGCACCGTGACCTCGACCTGGTCCGGCTGGTAGCCGGGCAGCTCGGCAACGATCTCGATCTTGTCGCCGGCGTCACGGACATCGATCGATGGCCACCTGCGGGCCGGCGCCACGGCGGCGTCCCGGAACAGGCGGCTGAACGGCTGATCGAAATCCAGCAGCTCGGCAAACGGGCGGAACGGAACCAGTGCGTTCACCGAATACCTCCTTCTTGATGGTTGGGATTGGTTGTGTGATGCAACTCCCACGCCTTCGATGTACCCGTCCCCGGGCCCGGACAAACCGACCGCTTGACCGGGCCCGCCAGATGCCGCTACCGTAGGTCTGCCCGGGTCGAACCGGCCGGGCCAGGAGACTCGCGCTTGTTCAAAGGAGGTGGAGACGTGATGGAGCACAACCGGCACCGTCCACGCGCTCTCGCCTCCTGGAGCCACATCGCGCGGTAGCCGCCGAGTCTC
The DNA here is from genome assembly GCA_036272915.1 of Candidatus Dormiibacterota bacterium. Taxonomy (GTDB): domain Bacteria; phylum Chloroflexota; class Dormibacteria; order Dormibacterales; family Dormibacteraceae; genus DATAXV01. Next base: position 6,438 of record DATAXV010000064.1, on the reverse strand, counting down.
CCTCCCCGGGCAGGCGGAGAGCGCCTGACCAGAGGAGTCTTTCTGAGTGCAGCGAAACCTGCGCAGGCCTCCCTCGTGGCTGATCACCAGCCCGGAGGCCGTCGACACCGAGCTCGGGCTGATCAAGACCGGCAAGGAGGCGGACACCCATCTCGTCGAGCGGCGCCTCGGCGAGCGCGGGCACCTGCTCGCCCGAAAGGTCTACCGAAGCCTGGAGCACCGCACGTTCCACAACGACGCCGCCTACCGGGCCGGCCGGAGGACCGGCGAGCGCCGCGTCGACCTGGCCATGGCCCAGGGTTCGCGCGCGGGCATGAGGATGCGGGCCGTCCAGTGGGCCCGGCACGAGCACCGAATGCTGCGCCGGCTCTGGCAGGCGGGCGCGGCCGTCCCCTACCCCATCGACTGCGACGGCGCCGAGATGACCATGGAGTACATGGGCACCCTCGAGCTCGCCGCGCCCCGTCTGGTCGAGGCGGCAAGATCAGGCGCCCTCGACTACCCGGACCTCTGGCGGCAGTGCCGTGAGCTGCTCCGGATCATGGTCCGCTCCGGTGTCGTCCACGCCGACCTCTCCCCGTACAACCTGCTGGTCTGGCATCGCCGCCTGATCGCGATCGACTTCCCGCAGGCGGTCGACCTCGGCCCCAACGGCTCCGATCTGGAGTTCCTCCATCGGGACGTCGCCAACGTGTGCCGCTTCTTCTCGGCCCGCGGCGTCGACTGCGACGCCGAGGAGGTCTTCGCCGATCTCGTCTCGTTCGTGCCCTGGCCGCAGTGAGCGGCCGGGGCCTATCCGGTCAGAACCTCGACGCCGCCCTCGGTGACGAGCACGGTGTGCTCGAACTGCGCCGAGCGGGCCAGGTCGGCGGTGACCGCGGTCCAGCCGTTGGGCCAGACGTGAGCTCGATGGGTGCCGGCGTTGATCATCGGCTCGACGGTGAAGACCATGCCCGGCTCCATCGGCCGGGTCTGGTTGGGGTCGTGGTGGTGGAAGACCTGGAGCCCGTTGTGGAACACCGGGCCGATGCCGTGGCCGACGAAGTCACGGACCACCGAGTAGCCGGCGCCGGCCGCGATCGCCTCGACGGCCCGGCCGATGGCGGAGAAGGGCTGCCCGGCGCGACCGCCTCGACGCCGGCCTCGAGACAGGACCTGGCCGTGTCGACCAGCCGCCGCGCGATCGGGTTCACGCGGCCGACGCAGACGGTGCTCGAGCAGTCGCCGTGGGCGCCGCCGGCGAAGACGGTCACGTCGAGGTTGACGGTGTCGCCGGAGCGGAGCCGGCGCCCGTCGGGAATGCCGTGGCAGATGACCTCGTTGACCGAGGTGCAGATCGACTTCGGATAGCCCCGGTAGTTCAGCGGGCTGGGATAGATCCGCCGGCGGCGGCACCCCTCGTAGGCGAGGGTGTCGAGCTCGTCGGTGGTGACGCCGGGGACGACGGCCTCAACCAGCATCCGCAGCAGCTCCGCCGCATGACGGGAGGCGCCGCGAAGGGCCTCGATCTCGGCCTCGGAACGGACATCACCGGACTCCCCGATGCGAGGCCGGCCGGTGACCGCGTAGTCGGGGGCGAGCACGCCCGGTGGCGCCTCCCGCCTCGGGGCGGTCGGCTCCGGTCGCACCGCCCAGGAGAAGGGGTGGGCGGCCAGCAGCAGGTCGGCGCCGGGGCCGGACCTGTCGAAGGGCCCGTGGCAGCGCCGCAACCGATCGCCACTGCCGCACCAGCAGAGCTGGGAACCCGCCGTCCGCGTCCTTCGGCCGCCGCTCACGCCCCGCCATGATGGCCCATACCTCCGCGGTTCGGGCTCGGGGAGCGACGGCTTCAGTCGGAGGCGGGCACCACCCAGACCCTGGACGCGGTCTCGTGGCTGAGTGTCACCGGGCGGCTCTTCACCCGGAGGCGCAGGGTCTTCCCGATCGGGTCGACCTCCTCGATGCGGAGCCGGGCCCTGGGCACGAGATTGCGGTCGGCCAGGTAGCCGAGCAGCACCGGCGCCTCACGCTCGGCGACCTCGGAGATGCGCGAGACCTGCGCGACCTCGCCCTCGGCCAGCATCGACAGCCGCCGCTCGCGGCGGTCGACGTCGGCGTGCCCGGGGATGGGGTTGCCATGGGGGCAGGTCAGGGGGTTGCCCAGCTTCTCCCAGAGCGCGGCCTCGACGACCTCGGAGACGGCGTGCTCGAGGCGGGCCGCCTCCTCGTCCGCGGTCACCCAGTCGAGGCCAAGGGCGTCGGTCAGCCAGCGCTCCATGATGCGGTGGCGCCGGACGATCGCGGCCGCCGCCTCCCGCCCCCGATCGGTGAGCTCGATCTCCTTCCGGTTGTTGATTCGGACCATGCCGTCGCGGGTCATCCGCCGGAGGGCGATGGTGACCGTGGGCCGGCTGACGCCGAGCCAGTCGGCGAGCCGGGCGCTGCGACAGACCTCGCCCTCGCCATCCATGTAGAAGATGGCCTCGAGATACCGACCGACAACGACCGAGGGCGCCTGCGCCTCGGCCTCTTCGACCGTCATCTACCGCTCAGGCCTCTGCGGCTGAGCTCGCGCTCAGCCGGCGAGGCGCTCCAGATCATCATCGTTGTGGTCCCACTCCGGGTCGCGCCAGCGGAACAGCCGCTCCTGCATCTCGAAGATCGAGTCGAGCACGGTCTGCACCTGCTCCGAGTCCTGGAAGACGTCCAGCACCCGCGCCGGCAGCTCGGACAGCTTCCGCCCGATCTCGGTGCGCTCGCCAGGGGTCAGGGTCTTCTGGCCGTCCCGGTTCATCTCCTCCAGCCGCCAGAGGATGCGGTCTGTGGTGTGGAGCATCGTGTAGAAGGCGTACCTTCGCGTGTTCGCCTGTTGGATGCGCTCACGCATCTCACCTATCTTCAGATTCGTCTCATCAATCATTCAAGGCGTAGCTTACCCAATGACTCCCCGCGTCATGTACGATCTGGCATACCAAAAACCAGGGTTCCCCGCATCCCTGGCCGCACACCTGCTTCCGCTCTCTGGTTGGGGCGCCTTCCGACGTGGCGCCCGCCCCGCTGCCGTGACAGCGATACTGTACCGAAAGGCGGGGGAATGGCGAGTCCCCTTCGTCGTGCGGCGGGCCGACGCCCCCTCCCATCCGGGTCAAGTGGCTCTTCCCGGCGGCGGCCTGCACCAGGGCGAGGACGCCTGGGCGGCGGCGGCCCGGGAGGCGGAGGAGGAGATCGGCGTCGATGGCGCCTCGCTTCAGGCGCTGGGCGCCGGGCCGCCCGTCTACGCGGCCATCTCCAACTACTCGGTGGTGCCCTTCATCGCCTGGCTGGCCCATGAGCCGGAGCCGTTCGCCGCCGATCCGGGGGAGCTCACCGCCGTCCTCGAGGTGCCCCTGGACCGGCTTCTGGACCGCGCCGCCTGGCATCAGAACAGGCCCTGGCCGGGACCCAACCTGCCCGTCGACGGCCAGGTGATCTGGGGCCTGACCGCCGGCCTCCTGGCCGGGCTGCTGCCCGCGATCGCAGCCGCCCGCGCCGAGGATGCCGGTCGGTCGTAGTGCCGGGCGTGGCTCAGACGGAAGCGGGGAGGACCTCGGCGCGGACCAGCGCGGCGCCCTTCACCATCGCCTTGAGCTTCGCCTTGGCCGCCACTCGTGAGTACGCGAAGAGGCCGCAATCGCTGGTCAGATGGATGCGGGCCGGGTCGATGTGGCGACACGCCTTGCGGATCCCGTCCGCCACCTCCTGGGGGCTCTCGAGCAGGTAGTTCTTGTTGCTGATGACCCCGAGGCCCAGGTCCTTGTCGAAGCCCGGGGTGGCGAAGAGCGCCAGCTCGTCATCGGGGAAGCCGGTCTGAGCGAACGACCAGTCGAAGGAGTCGACCTGGAGGTCCTTGACGTAGGGGAACATCGCCTTGTAGGGGGCCATGCCGACCGGCGCCGGGGTGCCGCCGTGGCAGCAGTGCCAGATCTTGTACGCGTCGACGCCCTCGAAGACGCGGTTCAGGATCTCGACGTCGTAGGCCCACTCGTCCTGGGGGGCGATGAAGATGAGATCGTCGAGCTCGATCACCCGAGCGCCCAGGGCGACCGCCTCGAGCAGCTCGGCATGGAAGATCTCGGCCAGGTCGCGGAGCAGCGCCCGACGGTCGTTGTAGTGCCGGTCCGCCACTACGGTCGAGAGCTCGATGGGTCCCATCGCGAACTGTGCCTTGACCGGCCTCGGGGCCTGGGCCTGGGCCAGGCTCCAGTTCACGCTGTGATGGAGGGAGCCGCGGCCGACCGGGCCGACCACGGCCATATCGGCGTTCATGGCCCCGAACACGTCCGTCAACCCGCTGTCCTCCAGGGTTCGGTCGACGATCGTCCCATTGCCGATCTTGCCGGCGTCGAACCGAGGCTTGATCTCGACGCCGTCCATGCGCTCCAGGTTGTAGAGGGCGAAGGAGGCGATGAAGCCCTGATGGCGGTCGTACCAGAGATGGCCGTCGCAGAGCACGTCCAGACCCGCCTCCTCCTGGTCCCCGAGCATCGCTCGGATCCCGTCGCGGTAGGCCTCGGCGAAGTCCTCGTCTCGCAGCGCCTCCAGGATGTCCCTGCCGCCCAGGTTGTGGGTGAACCAGGCCGGGCGGGGATAGGAACCGACGAAGGACGCGGGAAAGAGCCTTCCCGCGAGTTCGCTCATGCGTCGCTGTGCCATCCTCATCCACTCCTTTCCTTGCCGGTACCGCGTGGGACAGACCGCCGCGCGCAGGTCACGACCACGAGGCTATCCGGATCCGCCCCGCGGTGCCACTGAACGCGACCTCCATGTGAACGACATGGCGGCGATCGGCGCGAGGAGGCGGATCAGGAGTTCAGCGGGATGGGCCGAGGGGGGGTCGTGACACGGCCTGGCCTGTTCCAGGCCCACCGTGCGGGCGCCGGCTCCGCCTCGAACTCCTGACCCGGAGTCGGGCGACCGGCACCGGCCGCGAGGACGCCGCTCAGCGGCCGAGCTGCTTCAGATCGGTGGTGGGATCGGCCAGCTTCTCGGGGTCGAGCTCGACGCCGGCGTCCATCAGCCGCCGGATCTGGGAGACGGTCCTGCCGTCGTTCCAGCCGAGGACCCCGCGCACCCTCCCCTCGTGGAGCTGGAAGGCGGTGAAGGTCGGGTCCCCGATGCTGCCCCGGAAGACCAGCCGGTCCCAGGACAGGCCGCCGCCCAGGTACTGCAGGTTGAGGTCGTACTGATCCGACCAGAACCAGGGCACCTGCGCGAAGGGCGTCTCGTCCCCGGCCATCACCCTGCCGATCGCGGTCCCGTGCCGCTGGGCGGTCTGGAAGTGCTCGATCCGGATGCGGTCGCCGAAGTGCGGGCTGTGGAAGCGGGCGCAGTCGCCGGCGGCGAAGACGCCGGGTGCCGAGGAGCGTCCGTACTCGTCGACCAGCACGCCGCCGTCGCAGTCGATGCCCGCCCGCTCGGCGAGCTCCTGGTTGGGGGCGGTCCCGACCGCGACCAGGACGCGTTCCCCCGGCTCGGGCAGCTCGGTCGAGCCCAGCCGCAGCTCCACACCGTGGCGGCGGTGGTGCTCGGCGAGCAGGTCGCCCAGCTCGGGTCCGAGGACGCGTTCCATGGGCTGGTCGAGACGGTCGTGGACGCGCACCGGGACCTCCCTGGCCCTGGCCGCGGCGGCCACCTCGCAGCCGATGAAGCCGGCCCCGATGATGCTGATCGTCTCGTCCTCGTTGAGCAGTGATCGCAGGCGCTCGGCGTCCTCGACCCGGCGCAGCGTGCCCGCCCCCTCGTAGCCGGGCAGCGTGCGCGGCCGGCTGCCGGTGGCGAGCAGCAGCGAGGAGTACTCGATGACGTCGCCGCCGGCCAGCCGCACCCGGTGGGCGTCCGGCTCGAGCTCCTCGACGCGGTCGCCGAGGCGCAGCTCGCAGTCGGGGGTGGGGAGGTGCAGGAAGGAGCGCGGCAGCTCCTCCACCAGGTATCGCTTGGAGAGCGGCGGGCGCTGGTAGGGGGGCTCCTCCTCGTCCCCGATCAGCACCACCTCGCCGGTGTGGCCGGCGCGGCGCAGCCCGGACACGGCCCCCTGGGCGGCGACGCCGCCACCGACGACGACGACGATCCGGTCGGGCACGTCAGCGGCTCCGGAGCTGGAGGATCGACATCGCCAGAAAGCCGCCGAGGATGACGGCGGCGGCGGCGTAGGCCAGGATCAGGTACATCATCTCAGCGCGCCTCCGTCGCGAGCTGCAGGGCCAGGTGCGCCTCCTCCTCGACCCGGGCGTCGCGGCGCACCTCGATCCGGTAGCGAATCGCGACCAGGACGGCGGCGAAGAAGAACATCACCAGCTGGGTGAGCAGGAAGGTCTGCAGCATCTTCGGGGTCAGCGCCCCGGTGAGCAGGACGTGGCCGGGGTGCAGCGTGCGCCACCAGTCGACGCTGAAGTAGACGACGGGGACGTCGATGAAGCCGAT
>DATAXV010000063.1:0-7407 GCA_036272915.1 Candidatus Dormiibacterota bacterium | reverse complement strand
CGTCACCACCGTCCCCCACGCCTGGACCATGCAGGAGGTGGACGTCACCGAGCTGGTCCGCTACCGGGAGCAGCACAAGGAGGGGTTCCGGGATCGGAACGGCGCCCCCCTCACCTACCTCCCCTTCATCGTCCAGGTCCTCTGCGACGCCCTGGAGGCGCACCCGTACCTCAACGCGACATGGGCCGACGAGGGCGTCCTCGTCCGGCGCGAGCGGAACATCGGCATCGCCGTGTCCGTCCCCGACGGCCTGATGGTGCCAGTGATCCGCGGCGCCGACCGGCTCGGCTTCGTCGATCTGGCCAGGTGCATCGACGACCTGGTCACCCGGTCCCGCTCCCGGCGCCTGGTGCCCGACGACGTCAGCGGCGGCACCTTCACCCTGAACAACACCGGCGTCACCGGCTCGGTGGCGAGCGCGCCGATCATCAACCAGGGGCAGGCCGGGATCCTCACCACCGAGGCGATCGTCCGCCGGCCGGTGGTGATCGGCGACGGGATCGCGATCCGGCACATGATGAACGTGTGCCTCTCGTTCGACCACCGCATTCTCGACGGCATGGCCGTCGGCCGCTTCCTGAGCATGATCAAGGAGCGCCTGGAGAGCTGGTCGCCCGACGCGATCAGGATGTGAGCCGGTGACCGACACCATCCAGGTCCAGCGCCGGATCCCGGAGTGGATCAAGGTCCGCGTACACAAGGGCGAGAACTACAGAGAGCTCCAGCAGCTGATGACGGAGCGCCGCCTCCACACCGTGTGCGAGGAGGCCCACTGCCCCAACATCTACGACTGCTGGAACCGCCGGACGGCGACCTTCATGATCCTCGGCGCGGTCTGCACCCGGGCCTGCCGCTTCTGCGCGGTGACCTCGGGACGCCCGACCGAGCTCGACCTCGGAGAGCCCTGGCGGGTGGCCGACTCGGTCGCCCAGCTCGGCCTTCGCCACGCCGTCATCACCTCCGTCGACCGGGACGACCTCCGCGACGGCGGGTCCGGCATCTTCGCCCGCACCATCCGCGCCGTCCGGCACCGCAGCCCCCAGACCTCGATCGAGGTGCTCACGCCCGACTTCCAGGGCGACGAGGAGGCGATCCGGACGGTGGTCGAGGCCGGTCCCGACATCTTCAACCACAACACCGAGACCGTCCCCCGGCTCTACGCCCGGATCCGGCCCAAGGCGGTCTACGAGCGCAGCCTCGCCCTCCTGGAGACGGTCAAGCGCCTGAGCCCGGAGACGGTCACCAAGTCCGGGGTCATGGTCGGCCTCGGCGAGACCACCGAGGAGCTGCTCCAGGTCTTCGGGGACATGCGCAGCCACCGGATCGACGTCCTCACCGTGGGCCAGTACCTACGGCCGAGCCAGAAGCACGCGCCGATCGACCGCTACTACCGCCCCGAGGAGTTCGCTGACCTCCGCGAGCAGGCGATGGCGATGGGCTTCGAACACGTCGAGTCGGGGGCGCTGGTGCGCTCCTCCTATCATGCCGACGATCAGATCCCCGAGAGCCGGAGGGCGGCGCTCGAGGCCAGGCGGGCGGCCGCCGGAGCCTAGCCCGATGCGGGACCGGAGGGAGGACGATCGCGATGTCCTTCGCCAGGTCGTGGAGGCGTGGGGCCTCGGCGTCTGGGAGTGGGATCCAGCCACCGATCGGTGCCGCTGCCGCGGCCGGCTGCTCGAACAGCTCGGTATGTCCCCAGCTCAAGCGCCGGGGACCCTCGAGGCGCTGCGCGACCGGGTCCACCCCGACGACCGTGACGGGCTGCGGGCCGCGCTCGAGAACCACGTCCGGGGGCGTGCCGAGCACCATCGCCATGCCTACCGGATCCGCCATGCCGACGGGCGCTGGCTCTGGTTCGAGGAGCGCGCCCTGATCGCGTCGCGCGACGGCGACGGCCACCCGACGCTGGTCGTCGGTGCCTGCGACGACGTCACCGAGCGCCAGAACTCCCGGCGCGGGGTGGAGTGGCTGGCGCTGCACGATCCCCTGACCCAGCTTCCCAACCGGGCCGCCTTCCTCCGGCGCCTCCGGGCGCTCTGGTCGGCGACGCTCGACGTGCCCGCCGCCCTCCTCGTCCTCGACCTGGACCGCTTCAAGGCGGTCAACGACGAATGGGGACACGCCGTCGGCGACCAGGTCCTCGCCCTCGTCGGCCGCCGCCTGCGAGGGCGGGTCCGGCGCACCGATCTCGTCTCCCGGATCGGCGGCGACGAGTTCGCCATCCTGATCCAGCGCAACGACGAGGCCGACCCGGGGGTCGTGGCGGGCCGGGTCGTGGTGAGCATGCGCGAGCCCTTCCGGGTCGGCGAGGCGATGCTCGCCGTCACCGCCAGCGCCGGCCTGGCGATGGTCCGGGGCGGGCCCTGCGCCGATGACGTGCTGGCTCGGGCCGACGCGGCGCTCTACGAGGCCAAGCGATCCGGTCGCGACACCTGGCGCCGGGAGCCCGGATCGCCAGACCTCGCCGGCACGGTCCCCGCGATTAGGCTGTTGAGGTGACCGACGTGCGCGTCTACTGGCTCGGCCGCGCCGAGTACCGGGAGACCTGGGCCCTGCAGCGATCGATGGTCGACGCCATGGAGCGAGGTGAGCTCGGGCCGAGCCTGCTCCTGCTCGAGCACCCGCACGTCTTCACCCTGGGCCGGCGCGGCACCGCCGAGCACGTGCGCTGGAGCGAGGACGAGCGCCGCCGTCACGGCGTCGACCTGGTCTGGTGCGACCGCGGCGGCGACGTGACCTACCACGGCCCCGGCCAGCTCGTCGGCTACGGGATCCTCGATCTGCCCCGCCTGGGGCTGGACATCATCGGCTACATCCAGCGACTGCAGCGCTCCCTGATCGGCTACCTCGGCGAGCTAGGCATCCCCTCCGTCCCGCTGGACGGCATCCTGACCGGTGTCTGGGTGCCCGGCGTGAACGGCGGCGATCCGACCCGGAAGCTCGCCGCGATCGGCATCCGCGTCCACCGCGGGCTGACCAGCCACGGCTTCGCCCTCAACCTCACCGCCGACCTCGAGATCTTCAACCGGGGCATTCTCCCCTGCGGGCTCGACGGACACCGGGCGACCTCGGTCGCCGAGGTCGGAGGACGCCGCCTGGGTGTCCGCGAGGCGGCGGACGCCTATCTCCCCCACTTCGCCGCCGCCCTCGGGCTTGAGCCGCGATGGGGGGACGTGGCCGAGATCAGGGCGCTGCCGGCCGTCGAGGTCGGGACCGGGTCCAGCCTGCCCGTCCTGTAGCTCCGTGTCCGGCCGTGCCGTCCGTCTGCTGGCCGCGCTGACGCTCGCCCTGGTGCTGGCGACGCACGGCCAGGCCGTGCATCTGCCCCACGTCCATCCCCATCTGCCGCACCCCCGCCTCCACATCCCGCACCACCTGCCCCACTTCCTGCAGCCGCAGCTGCCGCCGTGGTTCCACACGCCGGCATGGTTCCGCCGCCTGGGCCACCATCTGCTCCGCTTCATGAGCCACCACGAGGCGTCCGGGCTGTTCGTCATCGTCTTCGCCGAGGAGCTCGGAATCCCCTTTCCGGCACCGGGCGACGTGGCCGTGGCCTGGGCCGGCTACCTGGTCGCGATCGGGCAGCTCTCCCACGCCCTCGCCTACGTCTGCGTGGTCGGCGGCGCCGTCACGGGCAGCTTCTGCCTGTTCACCATCTCCGGCCGCCTCGGCCAGCCCTTCCTGCGCCGCTATGGCCGCTACGTCGGCCTCGACGACGACCGTCTCGCCCGCGCCGAGCGGGCGTTCCGGCGGTGGGGCGTGTGGGCGATCGTCATCGGCCGCCTGATTCCCGGGCTCCGCATCCTCATCTCCGCGTTCTCCGGCGCCTTCGGCATCCCGACCTGGATCTTCGTCCCCGCCGTGGCCGTCTCCTCGACCATCTGGGCGACCGTGTTCCTCGAACTCGGCAGAGCCCTGGGACCCAGGACCCAGCTGCTCGTGTCACTTGTCCCTGCCGACCTCCTACCCATCCTGGTGCTGCTGCTCCTCCTCCTCGCCGGGCTCTATCTCGCCTATGAGCACGCCTGGCGCCCCCGCCTGCTGGCAAGGCGCCGAGCCCGTGAGAAGAGAGCGACTCATCGAGGCCAGTAAGGCGTTCCCCTGAGTAGCCGGCAGTAAAGATGGGTAGGAATGAGTCGTGGAGAATCGCGGTAGAGAAAGTATGAGTCGCCGAACGGTGAAGGGCCAAAAGTGTGATAACATGCCTGTCATGTCAGACAAGGACCTCCAGGGATTCGTAACCCTCGACCAGGTGATCCCGGCCGAGGAGGAGGCCGAGATCTTGCCCGACTTTCCTGCTGTCGTCGAAGGGAGGCAGGTCTGGGTGACCGCGGTTCTGTCACGTACGGCCGTGGTTGAACCCGCTCCCGGCGAGCCCAAGGTGCTCGTCAACAGGCGTGAGTGCCTGGTCGACCCCAACGACATCCGATACGGCGCGGTTGCCGCTCGGGCGGCGGCCAAGCGTGGCCGCGAGGCCGCCCGACGCAACCGGGCTCAGCGGACGCACGCCGCCTGATTTGTAGGCGCGGGGCGCTTTCGGTTCCTCTGGTAGACTGCATCGGGCTGGCTCGAAGGCCAGCCCTTTGCTTTTGTACAGCACAAGTCCGGAGGTCCTGAATGAGCCCAACCACTGACCTCGTCCCGCTCGCAAGCATCGAGCCGCCGGCCGATCACGAGGTTGCGGGCGGCTTCCAGGGGGTCGTCAACGGCGAGGAGGTCCATATCCGAGCCGTCCTCGAGCGGACCGTCGTCGTCGAGTACACCACCGGAGAACGAGGAGTGGTGCGCAAGGATCTCTGCCTGGTCGAGGAGGGCGCCGTTCCCTTCGTCGCCGGCAGCCCCAGCGCGGGCGTGGGCCCGCGCCAGTGGCGCCGTCTGCCGGGCCGTCCGCCCAAGCAGTAGCCGCCTCGGCGACGGCTACTCCAGCAGCTCGTAGGCGGACGGCGTCAGGAACTCGGCCAGGGGCTCGGCCAGGGCGACCTGGTCGAAGAGCCGGCGCGCGGTCTCGAAGCGAGCGGCGGGGTAGCCGTCCCCCATCGCCTCCCGGATCCGGTCAAGCTCCTCATCCTCGGTCTGGCGGACCATCTCCGCCGTGACCACCCGCCCATCGTCGAGACGGGACCCGTGATGCGCCCACTGCCAGACCTGGCTGCGTGAGATCTCCGCGGTCGCCGCGTCCTCCATCAGGTTGTCGATGGCGGCGGCCCCGTTGCCGCGAAGCCACGACTCGATGTACCGGATGCCGACGCTGACGTTGGTCCGGAGCCCGGCCTCGGTGATCGCCCCGCCGGGAATGCGAACGTCGACCAGCTGGGAACCCTCGACGTGCACGTCCTCGCGCGTGCGCTCGATCTGATTGGGCCGGTCGCCGAGCACCTCGTCGAAGGCCTTCTTCGCCACCTCGACCAGATCGGGGTGCGCGACCCAGGTGCCGTCGAAGCCGTCGCCGGCCTCGCGCTCCTTGTCCTCGCGCACCTTCTCCAGCGCAATGCGGTTGACCTCGGCGTCGCGGCGCGAGGGGATGAACGCCGCCATCCCGCCCATGGCGAAGGTCCCGCGGCGATGGCAGGTGCGGACCAGCAGCTCGGTGTAGGCGCGCATGAAGGGCACCGTCATCGTCACCTGGGCACGGTCCGGCAGCACCATGTCGGCGCGCTCGCCGAACGTCTTGATGGTGCTGAACATGTAGTCCCAGCGGCCGGCGTTGAGACCGATCGAGTGGCGGCGCAGCTCGAACAGGATCTCGTCCATCTCGAAGGCCGCCCAGATCGTCTCGATCAGGACCGTCGCCCGCAGCGTGCCCACGTCCAGGCCGAGACGCTGCTCGGCCTCGTCCATGACGTCGTCCCAGAGCCGGGCCTCGAGATGACTCTGCAGCTTGGGCAGATAGAAGTACGTGCCCAGGCCCCGCGCCCTGCGGCGGCGGGCGCAGTGGAATGTGTAGAGGCCGAAGTCGAAGAGGGCGCCGGAGATCGGCCGGCCGTCGATGACGAGGTGCTTCTCGGGAAGGTGCCAGCCACGGGGCCGCACCAGCAGGTAGGCGGGATTCGGTCCCAGCCGGTACTCGCGGCCGTCGGGGTTGGTGAACTCGATCCTCCCCTCGATGGCGTCGATCAGGTTCCGGTGGCCCTCGAGGTTGTTGGCCCAGGTCGGCGAGTTGGCGTCCTCGAAGTCGGCCATGAAGACGGTCGCGCCCGAATTGAGCGCGTTGATCATCATCCTTCGATCGACCGGACCCGTGATCTCCACCCGGCGGTCGAGCAGGTCGGGCGGGGGCGGGGCCACCTTCCAGTCGCCCTCGCGAACCTCCTTGGTCTCGGGCAGGAAGCCCAGGCTCGCCCCGGCGCTGATCTGCCGCTGCCGCTCGGCCCTGGCCTCGAGCAGCTGCTGGCGGCGGCCGTCGAAGGTGCGGTGGAGGTCGGCCAGATAGTCCAGCGCCTCCTGGCTCAGGATCTCCGATCCGGCTCCCTCGATGTCGCCTCTGATCTCGACGCCGGTGGGTACGGTCATGTGCTCCTCCTGCGTTCGCGGACGGCCGCCCGGTGGGAGGTGCTCTCGCCCCGACCGGAGCCTCTTCTTCTGATCAGTTTGACGTTGACGGAGGCGCGGCGTCGCCGATGTCTCCGGAGCCGGTGTGGTGGTCAGTAGACTGGACCGGGCCGACGGCCGGGGCGGTTAGCTCAGCTGGTCAGAGCGCCTCGCTTACACCGAGGAGGCCGGGGGTTCGAGCCCCTCACCGCCCACCATGGACTCCCATTCGGTTGGTCAGGCTCGAGCTGGCTTTGCTCGACAGCAACCTCCACGACCGCGTGGCCCTCCCGGAGCCGACGCGCCCGGATCTGCTGGATGTCGACTTTGACGGCGCCTTAGGTGACCGGGGCGCCTCCAGCCACGATCAAGGCTCCTACAGGCCCCGAGACGACCGGGCCGCCGGCGGCCAACGTGATGGCGGCGGCGGCATCGATGAGGGAGTCGGCCAGGGGAGGCAGCTCCCAGCGGCTGGTCATCCTCGCTCACGGGCTGATTTACTTGTGAGAAGTGGGATTCACAAACTGCATGTCCGATTCGCAGCGCGAGCCAGACGAGCGACAGCCTCGTGTTCGCAGCAGGTCATAGCGCTGATCGAGAAGCTCGGGCGGCCGGGAGGATGGTCATCGCCGAAAGAAGAACACAACGCCTGATCGGCAAGCCAGAGGTAAGCTTGAAACAGAGATAAACGCTGCGATCGATCTCGCCTCTACCACTCAATGTGACCCAAAAGGCAGGAGGTCGCGTCCAGTAGCTGCTGGAAAAGTGACGGCCCAGCCTCCACGAACTGATGTTCATCTTACGCGGTCAGCATCTCCGGCACCTGCGCCATCCGAGCAGCGCGCATCCGTGCCAACTGGCGATGCTCGAGGGCGTTGA
>DATAXV010000062.1:0-4214 GCA_036272915.1 Candidatus Dormiibacterota bacterium | reverse complement strand
GACGGAGAAGCTGCTCTCCTGAGCCACGCGGTCGAGGATCTTGGGGAATTCGAGCGTCTCGACGCTCTTGGCCTGCATGTCCACCAGCCCAGCCAGAGATCCTACCGTGCCCCCCACCGGCCGGGCCGTACGTCGCGGCGGCCTCAAAACCGGTGTCGTGCTACCGTTCCACCTGGACTCGCAGGCTGGGCTGCGCCACCGAGCCCGGCGGAACCTCCGGTGCTCTTTAGACGTTGGGATTGTCTGGATGGAAGAAGGTCATCGCAGAGGCAGGCTGATCGCAATCATCGTCATCGTCGCCGTGGTCGTCGTGGCCGCGCTCGGCGTCGGTGGCGTCTTCGTCTACGGTCAGAGCTCCCAGGCCCAGAAGAACTATCAGGCGGCCAGGAGCCGTCTCTCCGGCGACGTGCGTTCGGCGGCCAAGGCCGGCTACACCGAGAAGGACCTGGCCATGCCGCTGGAGCACGCCAAGCGGTTCCTGAACACGCCGACGCCCTTCTGGGCGGTCTCGGTGATCGGCACCACCTACTTCCAGCACCAGGCGGGTGAGGCGCAGACCCTCGACCAGCAGCTGCTCGCCCAGCAGAAGCTGGCGGTCAAGAACGTCTCCTCAAGCCTCGGCTCGCAGGTGACGGCGGCGCAGGCGGCCCTAGCCCACGATCAGCAGATCCTGACCCCGGACAGCGTGCTCGCCACCTACGTCCAGCAGCTGAGCACGATCCAGAGCTCGGCCCAGCGCGAGCAGTCGTCGCCCGACATCAAGAGCCTGCACACGCTGACCAAGCAGGGCGAGACGCTGGTCGTCGATCTCAAGAAGACGGGCACCCAGCAGACCCAGGTCAACAGCACCATCCAGACCGCGGCCAACACCCTGCTCGCACAGGCCGGGAGCAACGTGGCCACCCTGCAGAGCGACGGCAACGCGGCCACCTCCAACGGCCGCAACGACGCCAGCGTCGCCGCCTACGAGGCGCTGCCCGGACGCTTCCCGAAGATCAACCAGATGATGGATCTGGACAACCGGCTCGAGTACTACGTGCCCAAGCTGGGCACCGGCACCGCCGCCCAGATCTCCTTCGCGGCGGCGGCGATCCAGTACTACTCCAACCAGATCCACTCGCTGCTGATGGCCAACCTCGGTCCCCAGCACATCATCGTGAACTGGACCCAGCAGCACATCTACATCTATCAGAACGGCCAGCTCGTCCAGTCCTCGCCGGTCACCACCGGCGTCCGCGGCGTGACCTCGGTCGGCACCGACTTCGGGCCGATGAAGGTGCTCTACAAGGGCCACCCCTGGACGATGAAGTCGCCCTGGCCCAAGGGCTCGCCCTACTGGTACCCGGACACCACCGTCCAGTACGCGACCTTCTTCACCGACACCGGCGAGTCGATCCACGACGCGTACTGGGAGCCCGACTCCTCCCTGGGCCCCGGCTCGCAGAACGATCCCGCGTTCGAGAGCCACGGCTGCGTGCACGTCCCGCTCAGCCTCTCCCAGTGGGTCTACAACTGGTCGAACATGGGGACCCCGGTGGACGTGTATCCCGGTGACGGCACGCCGGTGGCCCAGCAGCTCTCCCTGATCACCACCAACAACCAGGGCGTCCCCCAGGGCAGCGGCACCCCCAGCAGCGGGGCCGTCCCGGAGGGCTAATCCCGTCAGCGCCGGGAGCGGGCGACAGGCTGCTCCCGGCCCGGAACCGGCAGGTTCGGCCAGAGCACGGTCCAGACCAGGTCGCCGAGCGCCACCAGGATCGCCACGCCCAGCGTGAGGACGTAGATCTCGGTCGACAGGCGGACCGTGGCGAGGGTCAGGCAGGAGGCCGCGCCCAGGCGCCAGAGCGTGCCCCAGAGGCCCCGCCTCGACCACAGCCGGAAGCGCCAGGCGCCGACCACGACGAAGGCGACGACGACTCCGAGCGCGATCCAGGAGGCGATGCGGGGGAGCCAGACCAGCTGCACGGCCCCGATGGCCATCAGCCGCCACATCACCCCCCAGCCGACCCGGTGCAGCAGATAGTCGTTGTCGACGGGGACGGGCGGCGGCCGGCTCGGCTCGGGGCGCCGTCCGCGCTCCAGCTCGGCCACCCGCTGCCGGAGCCAGGTCAGCTCGCCGCCGTCGACCTCCAGCTCGCCGACGCGCGCCCGAAGTCGGTCGAGCTCACCCGCCTCGCGCTCCAGCTCCGCCACCCGCTGCCGCAGCTGGACCAGCTCATCGAGGTCCCGTTCCAGCTCCCGTGGGTCGTCGTAGCGGATCGCCAGCCGTTCGAAGGCCAGCCAGTCGTCCGCGCTGAGTCGGTGGCGCGCCATCCTTTGCTGGCACTATGCCACCTCTTCCTGTCGACTGAGGTCGGCCAGCTCTCGCATCAGACTCGGCACCCGGCCGCCGTCCTCGGCGATGTGGTCGGGGTCGACGAGCTCGGGGTCAAATCCGCGCTCCCGGCTCAGCCCGATGACCTCGGCGTCGACCGTCGTGCAGTAGATCAGGCGGACCTCGATACGGTCGGGGTGCTCCTCCAGCGGCTGGCCGAGCTCCAGGCCCGGCTCCATGGCGCCCTCGGGGAGGCGCAGCATCCAGGCCTCGAGCAGCACCGCCCACCCGTAGAAGCCCTCCGGCAGCCGCACCCGGCCCTCGGCGCTCTGGCGGCGGCGGAAGGCGTCGACCAGGGCGCCGAGCACGTCCAGCGTGTCGTTGCCCTCGATGGAGAGGTCCATGAATTGGTGCACCTCGATCGCGCGCAGCGGCTGCTCGCTCGCCTCGTCCCGGTCCGGCGTGACCACCGCGTAGAGCCGCGGCGGCTGATCCCAACCGCCCTCCTCGGCGATGGCGTCGATCCGGTGAAGCAGCGCCTCGGCGGCCTCGTGCAGGCGGTCGCTCACCGGCCAACCCGTTCGTGCAGAGCGAGGATGAACCCGTAGCGGAGGGGGCGGCGAAGGCCGGGCTCGCGCTGCAGGAGTCCGTCCAGGCTGTGGTCGCTGGCCTTGAGCAGCCATCCGTCGACCTGTGGCGGCAGGATCCACTTCCCCTCCCGGGCGAGGCTCTCGTCCACCTGCTCGAGGAGGGAGCGCACCTCCGAGTCCCCCACCTCGGCCGACCACTCCTCGGCGAAGCGCCTGGCCTGGTAGTCGACCACCGTCTCCATGTCCTCGCCATCGGACCCGTTGACCGCCACCGGCGGGCTCGGAGCCTCGACCTCCTCACCGTCGCCCAGGACCTCGATGGAGGGGCGGAGGGCGAGGTTCCGTCGCAGCCACTCCTCGTCGAGGCGGAGGACGTCGTCGGCCTCCTGCAGAAGCTGGTAGCTGATGCTGCCGCCGGGGATGTCGAGGAGGATCACGCGCACGCCGGTCTCCTGCGCCATCTTCACGCCCTCGACCAGGTCCTCGTCCCCGGCCAGCAGATAGGCGGTGGCGACCGCCCGGTCATAGGCGAGCTTGACCAGGTCGAGGACGATGCGGGAGTCGACGCCCTTCTGCTTCAGCCCGCCGCTGCGCCGGTCCTCGACCAGCCGGCCGAGACGCATCTTGACCTGGGGCAGCCGGGCCACCTGCCGCTGCTCGAACTCGGGCGAGCCGTTGGCGCTGGCGTCGTACCAGTACAGCCGCAGGAGGGTGAGGCCCTCGGCATCCTTGGCGCTGTCGATGACCTGATCGATCAACCCCGGGTAGTCGATCTCGAGACGCGCACGGCTCTTGGTTCCGTGCAGTCCCTCGCCGGCCTGGGCGATCAGGTAGCCGCTGTCGACGTGGATCGAAAACCGGTCTCTCATGCCCGTTCAGCACCCATATACGCGTCCGATCGTATCCGCTGCACGGATGAGACGGACTGGTTCACACGGCCTGATTCCAACGCGGTCGGATTCGGCTCGCCGGCCCTCCGAGGCAGGCGATTCCGGCGACCGCGACAGGCCTCAGGTGCATGAGCGCCGGCCGGTGGACCGACGGTGTCCGACCACATGTGCATGCGGTTCCGGTGACCCGACGACTCCTCGCTCAGTCGAGGTGAAAGGCCTGCTCCAGCCGCGGCAGGCCGCCCTCCCCGATCACCAGGAGGTCGCTCATGTACTCCTGCCAGCGGGCGTTCACCGGGTCCTCGTTGATCCGCGCCTGGTAAGTGGCGACGTCCGGTTCGGCCTCAAGGTAGGCGAACAGGCGCTCCCGGTTCTGGTCGAAGAAGATGGAGTAGTTGCGCGCCCCCGCCTTGCGCAGCG
>DATAXV010000061.1:0-16965 GCA_036272915.1 Candidatus Dormiibacterota bacterium | reverse complement strand
GGGAGGCCTCAGGCGACGCTCCCGCACCCGCGAACACCAACAGCGCCGTCAGGGGGACGGAGGGTGGCGTCTTCGCGGATCAGGGGTTCTGCGCGCAGATGCCCGTGGCCTGGCTGGCCGGACTGTAGGTTGCGGTCACGTTGGGCTGCATCGTCCCCTCCTGGGTGGCGGCGAGGACGTAGACGTAGTCGGCGCAGCCCCTGGCGCCGTCGAAGTTGATCGTCTCCGAGCTGGAGGCCGAGTAGCCGTAGTAGGAGCCCTGCACGCAGCCGACGTCGAATCCGCAGCGGTCGTACTCCTCCCACTGCTGGAGGGTCAGGAAGTACAGGGTGATGGGCACCGAGGCGGTGAAGGTCACGTGGAGGACGAAGGTGTCCGGCACTCCTCCGACGCGGACCTTGTCGGGGCCGAGGTCGCACGGCCCGGAGCAGCTGTTCCAGATCGAGAGCGTGGGGTTCGCCGCCTCCCCCTGGAGGGTCTGGTTCTGGTGCTTGAGCTGGGCCACCTGGCTCTGGAGCGCGGCCGCCCGCTTGGCCTGGCGGGCGAGCTGGCGCTGGGCCTGCTGGGCGGCCACCTGATTCGTCGACGCCTGCTGCTGCCAGCGCTGCGCGTTGGCCCAGAAGACGCCGACCGCGACGATCGCGCCGACCAGCACCACGGCGACGGCGAGCCAGACCAGGTTTACCGGCGCGCCTGAGCGCGCCCTCACCGCGATCGGGACATGCTGATCCTCCACGGGAGCCCAGACGTCCCGGTCCCTCCTCCTCGGGGCTGCTCCGCCCATCCCCAACAGTATGGGGGCGGGGGGCACCAGGTTCCAATCGCCAGAATGCCTACGCGGCTGGGTCGATCGGCGGGCGGATGGTAGGATTGCGGATCAGACGCGACGGCCTCCGGGCCGCCGCCCTCGAGCGGGAGTAGCTCACCTGGTAGAGTGCGACCTTCCCAAGGTTGAGGTAGCGGGTTCGAGTCCCGTCTCCCGCTCCATCGTTCACATTTGCCGTGGTCCTCATCTCTTGGTGGACCCACGTGGCTCCGCCACCTGAGACGCGGTTGCCGGCGTCTCCGCCTTCGTCGGCTGGCCGGCACGACCGCCACCGGCTCGGACAGAGGGGTCCTCCCTCATGAACCGAACCGCCCGCGCCGCGGCGGCGTCGGGCGACGCCGGGAGAGGGGTGCCGGTGCCGCACCCTCCGTGGACCCGGCGATCCGCACTCGTCAAAGGCGCCGGAGCTGCTCGGGATCGTTGAGTATCTCGATCTCCACGATCCTGGAGCCCACGACCGTGTAGCTGAGCACGGCGACCGGGTGGTCGCCCTCGAAGATGACAGCGCCGGCGGTGCCGTTGACCAGAGCCATCCGCGCCCGCCGCCCCGCCCGGGCCCCGCTCGACGACCTCTTGGCGACCTCGGTGGCGCCATGGATCAGCCTCGACGCGCCGGGCGCGGCCCCTCCCTCCATGCGGAGCACGACATCGGGATCGAGCAGCTCGAGCAGGCGGTGGAAGTCGCCGTCGCGGGCGGCGGCATAGTAAGCGCCGACCACGTCCCACTGGCGCGTGAGGTCGGAGTCGGGCACGGGGCGGCCGGCCACTCGCCGCCGGCCCCTGCTGGCGAGCTGGCGGACCGCCACCGTGGAGCGACCCACCATCTCCGCGATGTCGTCGAACGGCACCGAGAAGAGGTCGTGAAGCACGAAGGCCACCCGCTCGGGCGGGGAGAGCGCGTCCAGCACAACCTGCAGGGCGAGCCCGACCGAGTCCGCGAGCACCGCCTCGTGCTCGGGGTCCAGGGTGGCCATGCTGACCTCCGGCAGGGTCCCACCACCCTCGACCAGCGGCTCCTCGCGCCGTACGCGGCGAGCCTGGAGCACGTTGAGGCAGATCCGGGTCACGACCGTCGTCAGCCAGGCCGGGAGGTTCCTGATCTCGTCACCCTCGCGGGCGAACCGGAGCCACGTCTCCTGGACCGCATCCTCGGCCTCGCTCAACGACCCGAGCATCCGGTAAGCGATCGCCCGCAGGCGGGTCCGCTGCGATTCGAAGCGCTCGCCGAGCGCCTCCGGCTGCGCCACGTCACATTCCTCCCGGGCCGCTGGTCATACCGATTAGACAGCCCGTGGCGGGCAGGTGTGACAGCCGGCCGCCCAACCAAGGAGAGAACCATGGCTACCGAGATCGGAAAGGCCCGGATCACCCACCCCGTCATGCTCTTCCCGGAATCGATGGAAGGGCTGCGCAAGGTGAGCATGTCGGCGCGCGGAGTCCTGCCCGACGAGATCGCCGCGCTCGTGGAGCTGCGGGCCAGCCAGATCAACGGCTGCAGCGTGTGCGTCGAGATGCACTCGCGCGACCTCAGGAAGTCCGGAGCGGACGACGATCGCATCTTCGCTGTGGCCGCATGGCGTGACTCGCCCCACTTCACGCCGGCCGAGCGGGCCGCGCTCGCTCTGACCGAGGCGGGGACTCGCCTCAGCGACCGCAGCACCCCTGTCCCCGATGAGATCTGGGAGGAGGCCGCTCGACACTTTGACGAGCGCCAGCTGGCGGCGCTGACGCTCGAGATCGCCGGGATCAACGCCTGGAACCGCCTCAACGTCATCACCGCCCAACCCGCCGGGCAGCGCTGGTAACCAACCACACATCCCCCGACCCCGGTCCCGCACCATCTGCGGGATCGGGACCAAGAAGCCGCGATGCCCGTTGCAGGGCGAATCGACTCGTCTCGGTGGGGGCGGTTCTGCCGGGCGGCGTTTCCCTTCCGCGGCCTGATCCTCGCCGACAGGATGCCTTCCAGCACCCCCTCCTGGTGGACGGAGGCTGGAGAGGACCGCGCGATCCCAGCACTGGTGCCCAGGTGGCCGGACGACCAGGAGGGCTCGGACCGCATGAGCAAGGGCCCGGCGCCTACCGATACAGGATCGTGGCGCTCACGCGTGCTGGCGGAGGTCCATCCAGGCCAGGCCCGGCGTGGAGAGACGGTGTCCGCCGCCGATCCGCACGATCACGATGAGGACGCTTTCGCAGGCCGAGCAGCGCAGCACGGCGCCGGGGCCATCGGGGAAATCGTAGAGGTGCTGCCTCCCGATCTCGCCGACCGCGCCGCAGCTGGCGCAGGCCCCGGTCGCCGCCGTCAGGTCGTCCACGAAGACCTCCTGCAGCAGCCCCCCGCAGGCGTTGCCGTCGAGTCGGAGCCCGGTCTCATCCATCGCGATCATCCTCCCGTGGGCCCGAAGCGCTCGGTCCTGATCCGGCCCGCGTCCTGGCCGAGGGCCACCAGCGACTCGGCCACCGTCTCGACGAACGGGGTCGGGCCGCAGACGTAGGTCACGGCCATCCGCTCCGGCGGCCAAGCGACGTCCGCCAGCATCTCCGCGTCGACGCGCCGTCCATATCCGGTCCAATCTGGCGACGGCTCACGGGTGAGCGTCAGGCTCACCTCGAGGCCGCCGCCCGTGCCGAGCCGCTCCAGCTCCGACCGGAAGATGACGGCGCCGAGGTCCCGCGCCGAGTAGAGCAGGCGGGCGGGCACTCGGCTCGCATTGGCGGCGCGCTGCCGGAGCATCGCCATCAGCGGACACACGCCGGAGCCCCCGGCGATGAGCAGGAGCGGGCCCCCGTCCTCCTCGTCCCACACGAACCAGCGGCCGATCGGCCCGCGCAGTTCCAGCCGGTCCCCGGTCCGGAGCTCGTCGGTGAGGTAGGGCGAGACCTCGCCGTCCTCGAGCCTCTCGACGGTGATCGTCACGCGCGGCTCATCCGGCGCGGACGAGATCGAATAGCTCCGCTGGGCCTGGTAGCCGTCCTCGGCGGTCAGCCGCACGTCAACGTGCTGGCCGGCCAGGTGGCCCGGCCAATCGGGGATGTCGAGGACGACGCTACTCGCCCGCGGCGTCTCCCGGACGACGTCGAGCACCTCGGCCAGGTGCCAGTTCAATCGCCGCTGTATCGCTGCTCGCGCCATGGGTCGCCATACATGTGGTAGCCGTAGCCCTCCCAGAACCCGGGTGCGTCATCCTGCATCAGCCGCAGGCCGCGAACCCACTTCGCGCTCTTCCAGAAATAGAGGTGGGGGACGAGAAGGCGGACCGGCCCTCCGTGCTGTGGCTCCAGAGGCTGGCCGTCGAACTCGAACGCCAGCCAGGCCCGGCCTCCGGTGACGTCGTCCAGCGGCAGGTTCGTGGTGTAGCCGCCATCGGAGAAGGCCATGACGTATTCGGCGGCGGTCTCCACGCCGTCCAGCAGCGTATCCACCGACACACCTCTCCAGGCGGTGTCGAACTTGCTCCACTTGGTCACGCAGTGGATGTCGGCGGTGACGCTCTCGGCCGGCAGTGCTTGGAGCTCCTCCCAGCTCCATCGCCGCGGCTGGTCGATCTCTCCGGTGATGGTGAAGGTCCACTCCGCCAGTGGGGTGTGCGGTGTGGGTCCCGCCGACAGGACCGGGAAGCCTCCTGTCAGATACTGGCCGGTGGGCAGCCGCCGGCTGGACTCACCCTCCCGGCGCCGACCTCTGAAGCCGCGACTGACGAAGCCCATCTCGAAGACCTCCTGCTCGATGCGACGCAGCGACGGGTGTCTGAATGCTCCCTGCGATCCTATTCCTGAAACGCCCCGCCGCGGACCTGAGTCCTGGGTTGGGAGGGCCGTTTTGGCACTGCCTGGATAACGGCTGTATACAGGTCGCCGTGGACCTGTTGACGAGTTCACCCGCGGCCGTCACAATCGGCCCATGCTCAACGCCGATCCGACCCTGCGACGTGTGCTCGAGTACTACACCGCGCCCGCGGTGATGACGTCGGTCGGCAGCAATGGCCCCCTCTACCGGGGTCTGCCTGAGGACATCGAGGGACTGACCCGAGCCCTTCACGGCCTGGTCATCCACGAGCACATCGCCGCCGCCTACGGTGTGGCCCTCACGGCGGACCGGCGCAGCAGCGTCCACGTCCGTCCCGTCGAACGGATCCTCGACCGGCTCATGGCCATCGACGGCGCGCCGCTGACCTCGCCACGGCCGCCGGAGCAGCGGCTGGCCGGCAACTGCCGCCACTTCACCGTGCTCGCCGTCTCCATGCTCCGCAGCCAGGGCGTCCCCGCCCGGGCCCGGTGCGGGTTCGGCGGCTACTTCGGCAGCAACTCCTTCGAGGACCATTGGGTGTGCGAGTACTGGAACCGGGAGCAGCGCCGGTGGATCCTGGTCGACGCCCAGGTCGACGAGGTGCAGGCGGGCTTCTTCCACCCCGACTTCGATCTGCTCGACGTGCCTCGCGACCGGTTCGTCGTCGCCGGCGACGCCTGGGCGCGCTGCCGGGCGGGCGAGGACGACCCCGGGCGGTACGGGCTCAGCCTCTTCAACGAGGCGGGGCTCTGGTGGATCGCCGGCAACCTCCTGCGTGACGTCGCCTCGCTTCGCAACATGGAGATGCTGCCCTGGGACATCTGGGGCGCGATGCCCGCTCCGGAGGACACGATCGGTGAGGACGAGCTGGTCCTCTTCGACCGGCTCGCCACGCTCACCCGGGAGCCCGACGAGGCCTTCGGCGATATCGCCTCCGCCTACCAGGAGGACGATCGGGTGCGCGTGCCCGCCACCGTCCGCAACGCCGCGCTCGACCGGGTGGAAGCGGTCTGACCCCCGGTCGGGTCCGCGACGTCGGCCGCGACCCCGCACAACGTGGCCGTCATCTCGGCCGGCCGGGATAGTGTGGGGTCACGCATGCCACCCTCCGATTCCGCGTCCGAGCCCGAGCAGGTGTCCCTGACCATCCCCGAGGTGGTGCCGGGCATGCAGGGCGTCCGGGTCGAGCCCGTGCTCGTGACCAGCGCGGATCAGCTGGCGTCGGCCCTGCCCGGCATCGTCGCCTCTCCGATCCTCGGCCTCGACACCGAGACCACCGGCCTCGACCCCCTGACCAGCCGGGTCCGCCTGGTCCAGCTGGCCGGCCCGGGCGGGGTGTGGGTGGTCGATCTGGCGCGGGTCGACGGCCGCTTGCTGCAGCCGGTGATCGATCGCACCCGCCGCATCGCCGGCCACAACCTCAAGTTCGACCTGGCGGCCCTCTGGGCGACCGGGCTGGTCATGCCCGCCGACCTCGGCGCGCGGCTGGTCGACACCATGCTCTGCGCCCGGCTGGTCGGCGCCGGCGACTACGACCTGCGCTACGGCCTGGCCGAGGTCGCCGCCCGCAGCGTCGGCGTCGTCCTGGACAAGACCGAGCAGGTCTCGGACTGGTCTGGCGACCTCCGCTCCGACCAGATCGTCTACGCTGCCCGCGACGCCGCCGTCCTTCCGGCCCTGGCCAGGGAGCTCGGCGCCCGGATCCGCGAGGCGTCGCTGGAGCGGGTCGCGGCGATCGAGCATCGAGTGCTGCCGGCGCTGGTCTGGATGGAGCACGTGGGGGCGCCCTTCGAGGCCGAGCCCTGGCTGCGCCTGGCCGAGTCCGCCGACCGCCGACGCCGGCTGCTCGAGGAACGGCTGGACGCCCTCGCCCCGTGGACGCAGCTCCAGCTCCCGATCGACGGGGTGGGGGAGGACCCCTCCTCCCGCTGGTCCAGCCCCGACCAGGTGCTGGGGCTGCTCGCCGGTCGCGGCCTGGTTCTGCCCGACACCCGGGAGACCACGCTGCGCGAGCACCTCGACGACGACCCGCTCGTCCCGCTCCTCCTCCAGCACCGGGAGTCGGCGAAGCTGGGGAACGCCTACGGTCGTGACTTCATCTCCCACGTCCACCCGGCCACCGGCCGCATCCACGCCGACTACTTCCAGATCGGTGCCGACTCCGGCCGGATGGCCTGCCACGGGCCGAACCTGCAGCAGGTGCCCCGCGACGCCGCCTACCGCTCCTGCTTCCGGGCGCCGGAGGGCCGGGTGCTGGTCAAGGCCGACTTCAGCCAGGTCGAGCTCCGGATCGCCGCCGAGCTGACCGGCGACGAGGGTCTCCTCCAGGCCTACCGCCGCGGCGCCGACATCCATACCCTGACTGCCCGCTCGGTCCTGGGCCGGGCCCAGGTCACGGCCGCCGACAGGCAGGCGGCGAAGGCCTGCGCCTTCGGCCTCCTCTACGGCATGGGCGCCGCCGGGCTGGAGCGGTACGCGAGAGGCACCTATGGCGTGCGCATGAGCCCGGCCGAGGCGCGCCTCTACCGCGAGCGCTTCTTCCAGGCCTATCCGGGCGTCCGCCGCTGGCACATGCAGCAGCCGGCGGGACCGATCGCCACGCGCACGCTGGCCGGCCGCCGGCTGCTCCACGTCGAGGCCTTCACCGAGAAGCTGAACGCGCCCGTGCAGGGCTCCTGCGCGGACGGGCTGAAGACGGCGCTGGGCCTGCTCTGGGAGCGACAGGGCAGCCTCCCCGGGGCGGTGCCGGTGATCACCGTCCACGACGAGATCCTGGTCGAGGCAGACGCCGCCGACGGCGAGCGGGCGGCGGCCTGGATCAGAGAGGCGATGGTCGACGGCATGGCCTCGCTGGTGCGCTGGGTGCCGATCGAGGTCGAGGTCGGTGTCGGCCCCGACTGGAGCATGGCCGGCTGACCCCGGTCAGCCCCGGGTGGCGCGGATCTGGTCGAGCGAGGTCGGGTTCTCGAGTGAGGTGAGGTCCCCGGGGTTCTGGTCCAGGTAGACCGATCGGATGACCCGGCGCAGGATCTTGGCGTTGCGGGTGCGGGGGAGGTCGGGAACCAGGTGCACGACCTTCGGCTGCAGCGCCCGGCCCAGTGCCCGCCCGACGGCCTGGCGCAGCTCCTCGGCCTTCTCCGGTCCGCTCTCGGCACCGGCTCGCAGGACGGCGAAGCAGACCACGGCCTCGCCCTTCATCTCGTCGGGCACGCCGACCGCCGCCGCCTCGGCCACGCCCGGCTGGGCGACCAGGACCGACTCCACCTCGGCGGGCCCCAGTCGCTTGCCGGCGACCTTGATGGTGTCGTCGGAGCGACCGAGGACGTACCAGAGGCCGTCCCCGGCGACGCAGGCCCAGTCACCGTGGGCCCAGAGTCCGGGGAAGCGGGACCAGTAGGTCTCGACGTAGCGCTCGCGGTCGCCCCAGAAGCCGCGGGTCATGCCCGGCCAGGGCTGGCGGATGACGAGTTCGCCGACCTCGCCGCGGACCTGCCTGCCCTCGTCGTCGACGACGTCGGCGGCCATGCCCGGCGATGGGCCGGCGAAGCTGCAGGGCCGGAGCGGGCTCAGCGTGTTGCCGGAGAGGATGCCCCCCGACGCCTCAGTGCCGCCGCTGTAGTTGATGATCGGAAGCCTGCCCTCGCCGACGACGTGGAAGAACCAGAGGAAGGGGTCGGGGTTCCAGGGTTCGCCGGTCCCGGCCAGCACCCTGAGGCTGGAGCGGTCGTGGCTGCGGACCGGTTCCTCACCGGCTCCCATCAGCCCGCGCACCAGGGTCGGAGCGACGCCCAGCACGGTCAGCCGGTGGTCCTCGACCATGCGCCAGAGCCGGTCCGGGCCGGGTGTGTCGGGCGCCCCCTCATAGAGGAAGGCGGCCGCGCCCAGGGCCAGGGTGCCGTAGATCAGCCAGGGGCCCATCATCCAGCCGATGTCGCTGAACCAGAACAGCCGGTCTTCGGCCTCCAGGTCGAAGCAGTGGGCCATGTCCTGCGCGGCCTTGATGGGGAAGCCGCCGTGGACGTGGAGGGTGCCCTTGGGCCGCCCCGTGGTCCCGCTCGTGTAGAGGATCATGAGCGGCGTCTCCGGGTCGAGGGGCACGTTGGCCACCCGCTCCGGACGTCCCGTCACCAGCTCCGTCCAGTCGACGTCCCGGCCCGCCTGCATCGGGATCTCGCGTCCGACCCGGCGCAGCACGACCACGTGCTCGACGGTGGGGCAGCGGGCCACCGCCTGATCGGCGACCTCCTTCATCGGCACCACACGGCCCTTGCGGTGGAAGCCGTCCGCGCAGAGCAGGACCCTGGCTCCGCCGTCCTCCAGCCGGCTCTTGATCGCCTCCGGCCCGAAGCCGCTGAAGAGGGGGATGACGATGGCTCCGATCCGGGCGCAGGCGAGAAGGGCGACCGCCGTCTCGGGGAGCATGGGCAGGAAGAGGCCGATGCGGTCCTGCTCCTCCACGCCGAGTGAGCGGAGGCCTGCCGCCAGCCGGCTCACCTCGCGGTCGAGCTCGGCGAAGGTGAGGGTCCGGGTATCGCCCGGCTCGCCCTCCCAGATCACGGCCGGATCGCCCCCTCGCCCGGCCAGGTGGCGGTCGATGCAGCTGGCGGCGATGTTCATCAGCCCGCCGCGCCACCACGTCGCCCACTCCTTCCCCTGGGAGAGGTCGACGACGCGGTCGAAGGGCCGATCGAAGTGGATGCCGACGTCCTCGACGGCCGCTCGCCAGAACCATTCCACGTCCTCGGCGGCGCGCGCGTTGAGCGCGGCCACGTCGGCCAGGCCGTTGGCGTCCAGGAATCGCTGCAGGCGGCTCCGCGAGCGCAGCTCGGGTCCCGGCCGCCAGATGACATCTCCGCTCACCACCGGCTCCATCGCGTCCTCGATTGTATGGGGTGGGCCCGGGTACACTCCTGCGCCGTGTCCGGGCTCCCCGCCGACTTCGCCGACCGCCTGCTGCCGCTGATCGCCCCCGGAGAGGACGACGAGGTGGCCGACGTCCTGCTCCGCGCGGCGGCCCTGGACGAGGCCGGGCTGCGGGATTTCCTGGCCGCCTTCGCGGCCCGCGTGCGCGATGACCCGGCGCTGATCCGGGCGGCCGAGCTGCGGGCGATGATCAGGGGCTGAGCGCCCCCAGCAGCTGCGCCTCTCGGGCCAGGGACCAGTAGTTGTGCCAGGCCTCCTCGAGCAGGCTCAGCCCGGGACGGGGGTCGCGCCCCCGGCGGATCGCCCGGAGCGCGTGGTGATGGGCCCAGGCCCACCGGTCGAGGGCGCGGTCCAGGGTGGCGGCGACGAGGTCGCGCCAGGCCGGCTCCGCCTCCGCGCGCTCGGGCCGCGGCGGGAGCGCCAGCACCTTCCAGCGCTGGCCGCCCTCGAGCGCCTTGGTCATGGCGGTGCCCTCGGCGCGGCCGAGGTGGGGGCGGGGAGTGGAGCGGGAGCCGTTGAGCGCCATCAGCCGCTCCTGCACGGCGAAGATCAGGTCGTGCGCGGCCTCGAGGGTGGAGGCGTGGCCGCCGCGGGAGGACGCGTCGAGTCGGGTCCTGAGCGTCTGGATCGCGTCCTGTAAGGGCGGCGGGGTGTCGACGCGGTCGAGCAGCCGGAGCTCCTCGACCCGGTCCAAGAGGTGGTCGGAGGCGGCGAGCAGCGTTCGCCGCCGGTGCTCGGCATCGTCGGTTAGGGTGGCGGCAGCCATGGTTCCGCAGGATAGCCACCCCCGGCACGGCTTGTAAAGTGCTGCTTAACGCCACTCTCCTCCTCCTCGCCGGCGGTGGGAGCCGTCGCATGGGCAGGCCGAAGGCCCTGCTCCCGGTGGCCGGCACGACCCTCGTCGAGTGGCTGGCGGACCGGCTGGCGCCGGGCTTCGCCGACCTGCTGGTCTCGGCCCGCGCCGGGTCGGACCTTCCCCCCGCGCTCCGTGGACGGGTGGTCCTCGACCTTCGTGATGACGCCGGCCCGCTCGCCGGCATCGAGGCCGGGCTGGCGGCGTGCCCGACCCCGGCGCTGGTCGCCGTCGCCTGCGACATGCCCTGGGTCTCGCCCGAGCTCTGCGGGCGTCTGGTGGCGACGGTGGCCGGCCATGACGCCGCCGTGCCCCGTCTCCAGAGCGGCCCGGAGCCGACCTGCGCCGCCTACGCGAGGAGCGCTCTGACCGGCATCAGGGCGGCCCTCGAGGACGGCCGCCTTCGGGCCAGGGAGGTACTCTCCGGTCTGGACGTGGCCTGGCTCGACGGCGAAGCGGCGGGCCAGTTCGACAATCTCAACCGGCCCGAGGACTACGAGCGGTTCCTCGACGCAGTGCGTTAGAGTTGCGGCAAGTGGACCTCAGCGACCGAGATTGAGCAACGAGAGGGGATACGACTTGAAGATCGTCGTCACGGTGAAGCAGGTACCCGATCCCAACGGCCAGCACCGGCTGGACGCGGACGACACCATCGCCCGGGACGGGGAGGTCGTCCTCGACCCCGGCGACGAGTGCGGGATCGAGGTCGGCCTGCAGCTGAAGGAGGCCCACGGGGGCGAGGTGGTGCTGGTCTCGATGGGCCCCGAGCGGTCCCGGGAGGCGATCCGCCGCGGGCTCTCGATGGGGGCGGATCGGGGTCTGCTGATCACCTCCGACGAGCTGTCGGGCGCCGACGCCCTGCTCACCGCCACGGCCCTGGCCACGGCGATCCAGCCCGAGGAGCCGGACCTGGTCATCAGCGCCACCGAGTCGTATGACGGCTCGACCGGGATGGTGCCGCCGATGCTGGCGGAGCTGCTCGGCGTTCCCCAGCTCACCTTTGCGACCAAGGTCGAGGTGGATGGGGAGACGGTCACCGTGCACCGCCAGACCGAGGGTGGCTACCAGGTCGTGGAGGCCCATGGCCCGAGCCTGGTCACCGTCACCGCCGGCATCGCCGAGCCGCGCTACGCCTCGCTCAAGGGGATCATGGCGGCGCGCTCCAAGGAGGTGAAGGTCCTCTCCTTCGAGGACCTCGGCCTGGACTCCTCCGAGCCGGTGGAGACGGTGGAGAGCATCGAGCCGGCCGAGGAGCGCGAGGCGGGCGAGGTCATCGAGGACGACGGCAACTCGGCCGTGGAGCGGATCATGGAAACGCTCCAGGCGGCGCGGGTCATCTGAGGCAGGAGACGGGAATGGCGACGATCTGGACCTACGCGGAGCTGGACTCGGGGGCGCTGGCCCCCATCTCACTCGAGCTCCTGGCCTGCGCCCGGAGCATGGGCGAGGTGACCTCCATCGCGCTCGGACCGGGAGCCGGCGAGGCGGCGGCCTCCCTGGGCCGGCACGGCGCCGGCCGCGTGCTGCTCAGCGAGGACGGCGTCTACGCCGAGTACCTGGCCGAGCCCGCGACCGATGCCCTGGCGGCGCTGGTCGAGAAGGAGAAGCCCGACGTCCTGCTCTTCGGCTTCACCCCCGACTCGCGCGAGGTTGCGGGCCGCCTGGCCGCCCGGCTCGGCGTCGGGCTCATCTCCAACGCCCTGTCGGTCGAGCTCTCGGGCGACGAGGTCCGGGCCAAGGTCCCGTACTTCGGTGGAGCCCAGGTGGCCACCTTCCGGGCCAACCGGAGGCCGGCCATCATCCTCGTCCGGCCCAAGTCCTACGAGGCCGAGGAGGTCGGCGGCGAGGCCGGGCGGGAGCCGGTGGAGGTCACGATCGGGGAAGGATCGACTCGAGCCCGCATCATCGAGACCAAGGTCGAGGCGGGCGAGCAGATCAAGCTCGAGGACGCGCCCGTGGTCGTGTCCGGAGGCAGGGGCCTGGGCGGTCCCGAGAACTTCCACCTGGTCGAGGAGCTGGCCGAGGCGCTCGGCGGGGCCAGCGGCGCCAGCCGGGCGATCGTCGACGCTGGCTGGGTGCCCTACGCGATGCAGGTCGGCCAGACTGGCAAGACCGTGCGCCCCGGCGTCTACATCGCCGCCGGCATCTCCGGCGCCATGCAGCACACGGTGGGCATGAAGTCCTCCAAGCTGATCATCTCCATCAACAAGGACGCCGAGGCGCCGATCCACAAGATCTCCGATCTGGGTGTGGTCGGCGACGCCCTGACCATCCTCCCCAAGCTCACCGCGGCGGTGCGCGCCCGCACGGGTAAGTGATCCCGATGGAGGAGATCCGGGCGGAGCTCGTCGGCAACGTCTGGAAGATCGAGGTCAAGCCCGGCGATGCCGTCGAGGAGGACCAGGTGCTGCTGATCCTGGAGTCGATGAAGATGGAGATTCCCGTGGTCTCCTCGATCGCCGGGAAGGTGGCCCGGATCCTGGTCGCCGAGCAGGACGTGGTCCGGGAGGGCCAGGTCCTGGCCGAGATCGAGTGAGGCGGCCATAGCTCTGAGCCGGCGCATGCGGGCGATCCTGGCCACCGTTCCCGTGGGCGCCCGCTCTGTCGCCGACGTCGGCGCCGGCGACGGTCAGCTGTCCCGCGCCCTGGTCGAGCGCGGGCTTCGCGTGATCGCCGTGGAGCGCGGCGCCGGACCGTACCAGCGGCTCTGTCGGGCCGTTGCCGCGCGGGGGGTCGACTGCCGCCTCGGGCTAGGTCTTGATCCGGTCCGCCCGGGCGAGGTCGAAGGCGTCATCATGGCGGGAATGGGAGCGGGGACCATGGTCTCGACACTCGAACGGGCGCTGGCGCTTCGGCACCGGCTGAGCTGGATGGTGCTGCAGCCGCAACAGGCCGACCACGTGCTCGAGACCTGGCTGAACGGTCAGACCGGGCACCGGCTGCGGCGCGTCACCCTCACCACCGAGGGAGGCCGCGCCTACAAGGTGCTGCTGGTCGGGGCCGCCGGATGAACGCCCCCGAACTCGCCCTGCACCACCAGCGCCTGAGTCTGCGGGCGGCGCAGGTCCGCAACCGGCTGGGCCACGTCGAGGAGCAGCTGGCGACCGATCCCGTGGTCAACGCGCTCGAGGAGCAGCTGGCCGCGGCTCGCGACCGCCGCCGCCACCTGGAGCTGCGGCTGCGCGAGTCGGACGGCGAGGCGAGCGCCCAGCGGGCGCGCGTCCGCTCCCGTCGCGGCCAGCTGATGAGCGGCCGGATCCGCAACCCCACCGAGCTGGTCAAGCTCACCGCCGAGGTCGATCGGCTGGCCGAGGAGCTGGCCAGAGACGAGGACCAGGAGCTGGTGCTGATGCAGGACGCGGAGGAGCTCGACGCGGAGCTCGCGTCCCTGGAGCGGCAGCTCGAGGAGGCTCAGGCCCGCCGCGAGGAGGCTCGCGGGCCGCTGGAGGGGCAGCGCTCCGATCTCGCCGGTCAGCTCCAGCAGCTGGAGTCGGAGCGGGACGAGACGTGGACCTCGCTTCCCGCCGAGTGGAGGCGTGCCTATGAGCAGGCGAGCAACCGCCTCCGCGATCCGGTTGGGGAGGTCGTCAGCAACCAGTGTCAGGGCTGCCGGGTCCAGGTGACCTCGAACGGTATGCAGATCCTGCGCCGGGGCGGTCTGATCCGCTGCGACAACTGCGATCGCGTGCTGGTGATCGCGTGAGCCCGACCGACCGGTCGCTGCGCCTCTACACCGACGGAGGCGCCAGGGGGAACCCCGGCCCAGCCGGTATCGGCATGGTCATCGAGGACGGATCCGGGCGCCGGCTCTGGGGCGGGCACGCCTACCTCGGCATCGCCACCAACAACCAGGCGGAGTACCGCGCGCTCATCTCCGGGCTGCGCAAGGTCGCCGAGTGGACGCCCGAGGACCTCCTCGTCCACATGGACTCGGAGCTGGTGGTCAAGCAGTTGAACGGTGTCTACAAGATCAAGGACCCGACGCTGCAGTCTCTGGCCGCGGAGGCCCGAAAACTCCTCAACGCCTTCCCCAAGGCTCGTCTGACGCACGTCCGCCGAGAGAAGAACCAGGGCGCCGACACGCTCGCCAACAGGGCCATGGACGAGGGCACAGGGAAGAAGCCCTCGCCGGCTCGCTGACCGACCGCAGACAGTACCCGAGCCGATCATCGCTCCGACTCGGCGTGCGGGAGGTAACCTATGCCTCGGTCGAGGCAGACGGGCGGCCGCTGCGCCGGGTTTCCGGCGTGGAGGAAAGTCCGGGCTCCAGAGAGCAGGGCGCTGGGTAACGCCCAGTCGGGGTGACCCGAAGGAAAGTGCCACAGAAATGACACCGCCGGTGGAAGCCGGTAAGGGTGAAATGGTGGGGTAAGAGCCCACCGGCGGCCGGGTGACCGGTCGGCCAGGCAAACCCCGCTCGGAGCAAGACCAAATAGGAAGGCGTTCCGCCTCGGCGGATAAGGGCTGCTCGCCTGAGCCTTCGGGTATCGGTCGCTAGAGGCGCCGGGCAACCGGCGTCCCAGAGAGATGGTCGCCATCCCTCCGAAGGGGATACAGAACCCGGCTTACAGTCTGCCCTCGGCCCCTCTCTTACCTGACATCATTTGGCCTGTCCGGACATCGGCCGGGTCGCGTCGTGGCACATCCGCGACGCTGGAGGCGCTCCAATTGGCTGTGAAACGTGGCAAACAGCACGGCGGGTAGGTGCCTGACCACCCTTGGTGCCTGTACCGGCCCTACTTGCCGTTATGAGGCACCGTGCCATCCGCCGCACCGCCGGGTCACGTGTCCCAAGCGGCCCTCGGGTGCACATCCCGGGAGGGATCACAGATATTCGTGGTTGTGGAAGCCGAGCAGGCCGGGAGTCCTCCTCGTGCACTGCGAGGGGTATGAGCGAGAGCGGCTGGAGGAGTACCACCTGGACTGCCACCAGACAACCCGATACAGGCAGCGGGCGGTGCCACTCGCCGTCGTCGGGCGATCAGCTAGGTTAGGAAGGGATCGTGGCACGGAGCACAGCGGCGAAGCGCATGCGGTGGATCCCCGGGGGGACCTTCCTGATGGGGTCGGAGCTGGAGGGCTATCCCGAGGAGGGCCCACCGCACTACGCCGCTGTGGACGCGTTCTGGATGGACGAGACCCAGGTCACAAACGCTGACTTCGCTCGGTTTGTCGCCGAGACCGGGTACGTGACAGTGGCCGAGCGGCCCCTGGACCCCACCGAGTACTCGGGCGTGAACCCGGCTCTGCTGGTCCCCGGGTCCCTGGTCTTCCGCCAAACCGCCGGGCCGGTGGATTTCAGCGACTGGCGGAACTGGTGGAGCTACGTGCCGGGCGCGAACTGGGCTCACCCTCGGGGCCCTGCATCGACCGTCGCGGGCCGGGAGCTCCACCCGGTGGTCCACGTCGCCTGGGAAGACGTCACCACCTACGCGGCCTGGGCCGGCAAGGAGCTGCCGAGCGAGGCCGAGTGGGAGTTCGCTGCCCGAGGCGGCCTCGAGGGCGCCATCTACAGCTGGGGTGACGACCCGGCGCCCGAGGGCAGGATCCTGGCCAACGTGTGGATCGGAGAATTCCCCTGGCGCAACCTGAAGCCCGCCAAGCTCCAGCGGACAACCCCGGTCAGGTCCTACCCGAAGAATGGCTACGGCCTCTACGACATGGCTGGCAACGTGTGGGAATGGACGACCGATTTCTACCGAGACGGCCACCCGGATGATGCTGCGCATCCCTGTTGTGCCCCGTCCAACCCGCGGGTCACATCGGCAGAGGGGAGCTACGAGGAGGGGGAGGGCTTGGCCCGGATTCCCCGCCGAGTGATCAAGGGCGGATCGCACCTCTGCTCCGCCGAGCGCTGCCTGCGGTACCGGCCGGCTGGTAGGCAGCCCCAAATGATTGACTCGTCCATGTCGCACATCGGGTTCCGCTGCATCAGTCGGACAGGCCCGTCATCCAGACACCGAGCCTAGTTTCGAGGTGTCCATCCAGGACCGGCTGTGCCCGCAAGACCGAGCGCACAGCCCATCCGCTTCGGCGACGAGACTCCGACTCAGGAGAGTGCCGGGATACGCTGTCGACCGCGCGGCGATCTCCGGTCGGCAGATTGGATACAGCCCGCCGATTCAACGGCGCGTCGGATCTTCAAGCGCCCAGGGGTAATCGATCGCGCTTGCCGCGACACCAACAGGCTGGGGTGACGGGACCCGGTTGTAGACCAGTTGACGTGAGGCGCGCGAGGGATCGTAGAGTCCCGCCAAGACGGGATCTAGGTCGTGCAGCTTGGTAAGCCACAGCGGACCCAAGGCGTCCCGAAGGTCGATGAGCTGGCCCCGCCGCGGCCGCTGTGACAGCGGGTCCAGCCCTGCCTCGCGCAGTCCCACGTAACGCTGCACCGTCTTCGCGTCGCAGCCGGCCAGCTGGGCCGCCGACCAAGCGCAGCGGGTCAGATCGTACGAGCTGAGAATTTCCATGATCTCCGTCGGTTTCTTGGCCAAACTTGTTCTCCGAGGTGGCTGAAGAGTGGATTGCTTCAGCTACCTCCTTCCCAAGTTCAACCTCGCGGACAGCAACACG
>DATAXV010000060.1:0-5927 GCA_036272915.1 Candidatus Dormiibacterota bacterium | reverse complement strand
CATGGCTGCCAGCGCCTTCCCCGTCGTGTAAGGCGTTGCCACCGATCCGCTCGTTTGAGGTACGGGCGCGATCTTCTGCTGAACCAGGTCCACGATGAGTTGCGCCGCGGTGAGCGTCGGCTCTTGATCGGTTAGAGCCTTCGTTTCGTTGTAGTGCCAGTCGTCATCGAAGATTCGACCACCCAGGTCCGCGATGAGAGCGCGCAGAAGGTTGGTCGGTACCCCTCCGAAGTCCAGACCGTATTGAATCACGGTCCCATCGTTCGCCACCTTCGTGCCCTGCTTGAGAAGGTCGACCAATTGAGTCCAGTGCCATGTGTCAAAGGTCCCCGTCCCGTACGTGGGCAGACCCTTGAGCATACCATCAGGTTCGGCCAGCTCATTGTTCAGCGAGATCATGATGTCCTCGGCGGTGAATACCGAGAGGCCCATAACCTTGCCCTTCCAGCCGTTCTCCCGCACCGGTGGGATGTCCCATTTCGACATCTCCACCTTGTGGCTCTTCAGGTAGGAGTCGAACGGCAGAGTGAAGTTATTGAAGAACTCGGCGTTGTACGGCGCGTCGAGAAGAAAGATGTCAGGGCCAGTCCCACTGGCAAGGGCGGTGAGCAACTTCTCGAAGTAGGTCGGATAGGGTGTGATCTGCTGCTGGATTCTGTCTCCCGTCTTCTTGTTCATCTGCGGGAGAAAGGTGCCGATCCAGTCCACCCAACTCGCGAGCGTCAGAGCGGCGTGTCCCACCTTTTCCGGCTGAGCCGCCGTGGTCCCGCAGGCAGCCAGGAGTGGCACGGCGGCCATCGTCCCGAGTAACTGCCGTCGAGTGATGCCGGCCGGACGCGCGAGGGTCATCGTCAGGAGCTCCGGCGGACCGGACGGCCGATCCATGAGCGACCCGCCGAAATGCAGGACGTGGTTCCGCTTGCCATATTGCGGTCTCCTCTCCTTCCCGAATTCCGAAGCTCAACCGGAATTATCAAATATGAACATAGCGTTCACTTATGCGCAGTATAGATGGGGCTTACCGAGTCGTCAAGGAGGTGTTTTGGCTACATCCGCCTGCATTTGCCGGCCCATCCCGCCTTCGAAGAGGGCAGCGGGGGCTGGCTCAGATCTCGCCCACTCGATCTCACGGCACGCGCGACCGTTGGTGCGCATCGGACGTGCCGGCCCCAGCAGCGGCCCAAGATCACACCTGCTCGACCGACCGGCCCGTCTGGCCGCGACCGATGCGCCAGAGAATGGCCGTCGGCGCTGAGCGCTCGCTCGCGACGACGGCGTCCGGATCTCCGGGCCGTCCGCCTCCCCAACCGGCGACCAGTTGGGGCTTCAGCCCAGAGCGGTCTCCCGCTCGATCAGGTCGGTCTCGGTCACCGCCTCATCGGGCCGCTGGGGGATGCGAAGCGTCTTCAGCTGGTGCGCTTCGAGATCGCACCGGTGCTGCCGATCCCAACCGGGAAGCTGGATCAGGGCTCCGACCGCTTGGCCCCTGGTCTCCAGGAGGCGAACGATGGTGTCGCCGCGCCCGTCCTCGGCGACCTTGACCGCCACCCCGACAACGCCCGGAGTGGGAACGGATAGGAGGGAGACCTGGAGCGGGAGTCGCCCCGGATGGGAGGTGTGCCAGAAGGCGACGGCGGGCTGATTGAAGAGCGCCGCCCGCTCCACCGCGCCGGCCTCCTGCCAGCTGCCGTCGTGGGCCAGCACCGCGTAGCGGAAGCGATGAACCCCCTGGTCCTGGAACTCGACCGAGTCGACCTCCTCCTCCCCCACCTGCCGCGGGTCGTGGTGGGCGAACACGGGGCTGCCAAGCACGGTCAGGCCGATCGTCCGTCCCTCCACGTCGGCGCTGTACTTGCCCTCGTTGAGAAGGCTCAGCCCGCAGGCACGGCCACTCCGCGGGTGGGTCCCGGAGAGATCGCACCAGCCCTGCATCGGCTCCTCCTCACCGTTGGTGGGCCGTCCGATCGAGCCGTGGGCGATCTCGTAGGTGGCTCGCTGATGCTCGACGGCCACCGGCCAGCGCAGCTTCAGCGCCTGCCAGCGCTGGTGCCAGTCGACCCTCACGTCGACGACGACCAGCCCGGGCCCGTGGAAGAGCGTGTAGTCCTGGCGCAGGCGGGAGGCCTCGAAGCGGGATTCGACCCGGATCGTGCTCAGCACCGGTCCCGACGCCACCCGCCGGACGCTCTCCACCTCGAAGGCGCCGACCTGGTCCTGGAAGCGGTAAACGCCATGCGACCAGGTGTCGCTACGGTCCTCGATCACAGCCGCGACACCGCCAGGGGCGCTCAGCATCTCGTCGCCACTGCGGCCGTCGAGCAGGTTGGACACCAGGCCGGTGCCGGGGTCCACCGTGAGGCGCAGGAGGTCGTCCTCGAGCACCGCGCCCCCGCCGCTCGCCGGCGGCTCGGGAGCGGTCCCGGGCCGGGTCCTGAAGACGCGGTAGCCCATCGCCGGGAGGCCGGCCCGGAAGGCGATCCGGTGCCTGCCGCCGGCGGCCGCCTCCGACCGCACCTCCTGCACCTGCGCCACCTCACCCGTTTCGTCCTCGACCGCGCCCACCGTCTCCCTCCCGCTCGCCTCCAGCTCGACGACGGTGTCCACGGCGAAGCCGTGGGGTTTGAAGACGACGAGCGCGTCGATCCCTCCACGGCGGGGATGTCGATCCTCGCCGCCACCGCCTGCAGCGAGGCCCATAGCTCCCGCTCGGCGATGGCCGCCGCCTCGCCCATCCCGTCGCGGGCGGAGTCGTAGACGGAGGCCAGGCTGGTCCCGGCCAGGATGTCGTGGAACTGGTTGAAGAGGAGCGCCCGCCAAGCGCCGCCGAGATCGGCCGGCCGGGCGGCGTTGAGCCGCGACGCCAGCACCTGCGCCCGCTCCGCCGCGAGCAGCATCTGCTCCGCCCGCCGGTTCCAGCGCTTGATGC
The DNA here is from genome assembly GCA_036272915.1 of Candidatus Dormiibacterota bacterium. Taxonomy (GTDB): domain Bacteria; phylum Chloroflexota; class Dormibacteria; order Dormibacterales; family Dormibacteraceae; genus DATAXV01. Next base: position 3,001 of record DATAXV010000060.1, on the reverse strand, counting down.
CGGAGTGGGCGGCGTAGCAGCCGCTGGCGTGGTGCTGCAGCTCCCCGCGATGCGCCGGCCGCGGTCCCTCCCCCTCCGCCTCCTCGAAGAAGCGTTCCAGGGTGCCGTACTCGACGGAGGTGTCGGGCCAGCGGTGGCGCAGCTGGTCGATGGCGCCGAGGTTGGCCCGGGTGGGACCTCCGCCGTGATTGCCGATGCCGAAGAAGCAGGCCATCCCCCGGTGCGGCGGCCGGATCTCGGCCCGGTTCTGCGCGAGCTCCTCCTCGATGTCGTCGGGACCGCTGTTGTAGGAGTTGCAGACGCGGAAGGCGAGCACACTCGAGCCGTCCGCCGACTCCCAGTGGAAGACGCGACCGGGCAGCTCCTGCTCGTGCGGCCCTGGCCGGAGGAAGACGTAGCGCCTGAGGCCGGCGCCACGCAGGAGCTGGGGAAAGCTGCCGGGATGGCCGAAGCTGTCGACGTTGAAGCCGATGGTGGCGGCACGGCCGAAGCGGGACAGGAAGTAGCGCTGACCATGGAGCGCCTGCCGGACCAGCGCCTCGCCGCCGGGGATGTTGCAGTCGGGCTCGATCCACCAGCCGCCGACCAGCTCCCAGCGCCCCTCCTCGACGCGGCGCCGGATCTCGTCGAGCATGCCCGGGTCGAGCCGCTCGATCCACTCGTAGTACGCGGCGGAGCTGGCCACGAAGCACACCTCGGGATGCTCCTCCATGCGGTCCAGCGCCGAGCGGAAGGTGGACCACACCTCCTGCATCCCCTCCCACCAGGGCCAGAGCCAGGCGGCGTCGATGTGTCCGTGGCCGATCATATGGACACGGCGCTCCGCGCTCCCGACCCCCTGCTCCGGCTCCTCCTGGCCCACTCCGGCTCCTCCTCGCTCGGTCGCTGACGTCCGGTCGGACCAGCGTACGAGGGGCATCCTCCGAGCCGCATGAAGCCAACACCCGGCCCGGCGGGCACGTCTATGGTCCTGATGATGGAACAGGGAGGGCGGGGCGATCCCGCCGCGGGAACACGCGGTTGGCGGCCGCCGGTCTGGATGCGCGGGCTGTCGCTCCTGCTCGGGACGATGAGCCGGACCGGGCGGTCGAGAGCCGCGGCGCTGGCCCTGATCGTGCTCGTCACCTCCCTCCTCCCCATCGCCACCACGGTCGTCACCGGCCTGCTCGTCGGACGGGTCCCGGCGGCGGTCGCGGGCGGGCTCGGATCGGTGCCCGCCAGGACGGCGCTGACGCTGCTCGCCGGAGCCTCCGCCATGATCGTCGTCGGCCGCGTCATCGGCCCCTTCAAGGAGGCGCTGGCCGAGAACCTCGGCCGCGCCCTCGACCTGGAGATCCAGGAGCGGGTGATCGCCGCCGTCCAGGCGCCCTCCGGCATCGCTCACCTGGAAGACCCGGAGGTGACCGACCTGGTCGAGCAGGCGCGCCGGCTGGGCAGCAGCGGGATGCGGCCGGGGCTGGCCGTCGCGGCACTCGCATCCCTGGTCCCGAGCTGGGTCCAGGCGCTGGGGTCGGCGCTGATCCTGGTCGTCTTCCACTGGTGGGTCGCGCTGCTCTGGCTGGCCGTCTGGCCGGCGGCGATCTGGCTCTTCCAGCGCGAGTACATCCGCATCGGACAGGTCGTCTACGGGCAGTCGCGGCGCATGCGACGGGCCGAGTACCTCTGCGACCTGGCCCTGGCCCCGGATGCGGCCAAGGACCTCCGCGTGTGGGGCATGGGCGGCTGGCTGGCCGACCGGTTCGAGGCCACCTGGGACGAATCGACGCGACCGGGGCGCCTGGCGCGACGTCCGGGTCGAGGGGTCGTCTGGCTGCCCAGCGCCGCCATCCTCGCCGTCAACGCGGTGTCCTACGGGCTGCTCGCCGTGGCCGCCGCGCGGGGCGACATCGGTCTCGCCGCCGTCGCCGTCTTCACGCAGGCGCTGATCGCCGCCAACTTCTTCCGGGCCTTCGACGACCAGAACGCACAGCTCAGCTTCGCCGCCGTCCAGGTGCCGGCCCTGCTGCAACTCGAGCAACGGCTGCGCCCCGCCGCCGAGGACGAGCCCACCGCGGAGGCCCTGCCGGACGCCGTCGGGGCCATCAGCTTCAAGGGCGTCGGCTTCCGCTACCGGGGCATGGAGCGGGACGTCCTCCGCGGCCTCGACCTGACTCTGGAGGCGGGCCGCTCCCTGGCCGTGGTCGGCGTCAACGGAGCCGGCAAGACGACGCTGGTAAAGCTGCTCTGCGGCCTCTACCGCCCGACCTCGGGGCGGATCACCGTCGGTGGCCGCGACCTCGCCGGAATCCCCTCCGACGCCTGGCGGAAGCGCGTCGCCGCGCTCTTCCAGGACTTCGCCCAGTACCACCTCTCCGCCGCCGACAACATCGCCATGGGCGCCCCGGACCTGCCTGTCGACACCGATCGCCTGTGCCGGGTGGCGGAGCGGGCGGGCGTCCTCGACGTGATCGAGGGCCTGCCCTGGGCCTGGGAGACCGTGCTCAACCGTGGCTACGCCCGTGGTGCCGACCTGTCCGGCGGCCAGTGGCAGCGCGTCGCCCTGGCCCGCGCCCTGTACGCGGTCGAGGCGGGAGCCCGCGTCCTGGTGCTGGACGAGCCCACCGCCAACCTCGACGTCCGAGCCGAGGCCGAGCTCTACGACCGCTTCCTGGAGCTCACCGCCGGGCTGACCACCGTGCTGATCTCCCACCGCTTCTCGACCGTCCGCCGGGCCGACCGCATCGTGGTGCTGGCCGACGGGGTGGTGAGCGAGGTGGGGTCGCACGAGGAGCTGATGTCGAGGGGTGGCCGCTACGCCGAGATGTTCCGTCTCCAGGCCGCGCGTTTCACCGAGGAGGTGGGCCGGTGAGGGCCTGGTTCCGGGGCTACGGCGCCGTTCTCGCCCTCGGCTTCCGGTCGGCGCCGGGGGCGACCACCGTCTTCCTGCTGCTGGCCACGGCGATGGCCCTGATCGCGCCGCTGGCGTCGCTGGGCGCGAAGCTGATGGTCGACGCCGCCGCCG
>DATAXV010000059.1:0-13258 GCA_036272915.1 Candidatus Dormiibacterota bacterium | reverse complement strand
GGCCCCGCCACCCTGACTCCGACCACGGCTCAGATCAACGCCTACATGACGTATCTGCAGAACTTCCTGACCCAGCGGCAGGCCTCGGGCCTGCCCGTCGGCAGCGTCGCCTGGTTCAACGGCCCGCACCAGGGCAGCAACCGGAATGAGATCGTCGGAACCGACCCCAACCCCGAGGCGGCGACGGACATCGCCGCCTACCAATTGCTCTACAAGGCGGTGAACCGGGTCTCGTAATCGGCTTCCGGCGCCTCCTCAGGACCGTGATCGGCCCTCCGACCGGAGGCCCGTCGACGAACGGGCCCCGGCCGAGGGCCGTCACCTCATGACGGGTCCGACAGTCAGCCGTTGCCGGAACCGCAGCGGCGGCCCCAGGAGTTGTCGCTGGTGGTCGTTCCCGGAGTGAAGGAGATGCCGCGGAGCACGGGCCCGCGGTCGGACCCTCCGCCGTGGAGAACCGCTCGTGGCTGGGCAGCGAGGTGGCGCCGAGCCGGTCGGTGATCTCGACCAGCTTGTTGGGGTCAGCGCCCTGATCCCCGCCTCCGCTCACGGTCGAGGTGACGGCCCAGAGGGTGACCGTTCCGTTGGGATTCACCCGCCCGGTGAGGTTGCGCAGGCCGTCGGTGGCCGGCGCCCAGGGCAGCCCGGTCCCGCCCGGTCCGCTGTTGAGCCCGGTCGGGTAGCCGCGCACCGAGTAGGGTTGCCCGAGGTCGAGGCCACCCTGCAGCGTGTACGCCAGGTTCCAGGTCTGGGTGGCCCGGTCGAACACCCACTTCTGCAGGCCGGCCGTGGTCGAGGCCGCGGCCGCGGTGCCGCCGCCTTGTATCCCATGAAGGTCACGTACCTGCCGTCGGTGGAGAGGTTCAGGGCCAGCTCCGACTTGCTGGAGAAGCTGGTGACCATCTGGTCGGAGGAGGCGCCGACACCCGGCTCGGTGCTGTTGGGCACCTCGATCGAACCGATCTGGCGACCCTGCGAGTCGAGCTCCTGCAGGACGATGGCGGAGGTGACGCCGAACGCCGGGTCGAGGGAGACGTTGTTGAAGACGTAGGGGTACTGGCCGTTGGTCACGGCGTCCACGCAGGGCGTGTTGTAGGAGTTGGTGCCACATCCCGGCGGCAGCGGCGTGCCGACGGCGATGTTGGGGTCGTTCCGGTAGATGCTGCTGCTCACCAGGAGGTTCCCGGGGAGCAGGGGATGACCAAACCCAGGCAGCCCGTCGGCGAGCGCCGACGAGGCCGTCACCCACACAATCAGCACAACGAACAGCGGAACGAGCAACGGCGCATGCCTGAATCGTCGAGTCACATACGTGCCCTCCCAGTCCACCCGACGGCAACCACGGTCCGGCCGAGGCCTACCCTCCATCGTTCGCCAGCCGGGATGAACACCCGGGGCCGGAGCTGTTAAGGCGGCACTAACGCGCCACCGCCGGCCCGGCGCCGCGGGCGGCGGCCGGACCTTCCGATCTACCCTGCGGGAGATGGACGTGACGCGGATCCAGGAGCGGCTGCGGCGCTTCTCGGCGGAGCGGGACTGGGACGGGTTCCTGACCCCGAAGAACCTGGCCATGGCGCTCGCCGTCGAGTCCGGGGAGCTGCTCGAGGTCTTCCAGTGGCTCACCGCCGAGGAATCGTCGGCGCCGGATCCGGACACCCGCCGGCGCGCGGTGGAGGAGATGGCGGACGTCCAGATCTACCTGCTCCGGCTGGCGGACCGGCTCGGCGTCGACATGGAGGAGGCGGTCCTCCGCAAGATCGAGGCGGCGGCACGCAAGTACCCGGCCCCTGAACCACGCGGCGACTGAGAGGTAGGCACACGATGGCGAGAGCGCCCCGCTTCGGTATCTGCACCGACCAGAACATGTCCTGGGAGGAGACCGTCTCCCGCTGGCGCCGCTACGAGGAGCTCGGCTACGACAGCGTCTGGGACTGCGACCACATGGTCCAGCCGAGCCGCCCCGACGGCCCCTACTTCGAGGGCTGGACGCTGCTCGCGGCGCTCGCCGTCCGCACCGAGAGGATCCGGATCGGGGTCCTCGTCACCTGCAACACGTTCCGCCACCCCTCGGTCCTGGCCAAGCAGGCGGTGACCGTTGACCACATCTCCGGCGGCCGCCTCGAGGTCGGCCTCGGCGCCGGCTGGTACGAGCCCGAGCACGAGAGGTTCGGGATCCCCTTCCCCGAGACCGGGGAGCTGGTCGGCCGCTTCCGGGAGTCGGTAGAGGTCCTCGACCGCCTGCTCTCCCAGGACGTCAGCTCCTATGAGGGCAGGTACTACCAGCTGCGCGAGGCCCCCTCCCGGCCGGCCACCGTCCAGCGCCCCCGGCCGCCCTTCACCCTGGGTGCCTTCGGACCGCGGATGCTGCGGATCGTGGCCAGGCACGCCGAGACCTGGAACGCGTTCGGCACGACCGACGAGATGCTGGAGCGGAACCGGATGCTGGACGCCTACTGCGCCGAGCTGGGACGGGATCCGGACACCCTCAACCGCTCCATCTACTACTGGAAGGTGGGCGACGCCATCGATCCCTGGGAATCACCCGAGGCGTTCGAGGCGATGGCCCGCTCCTACATGGCCGTCGGCATCAACCAGTTCGTGGTCGACCAGCCCGACACGGAGCGGCTGGAGATGGCGGCGAGGGTCGCCTCGGAGGTGCTGCCCCGCCTGCGCCGCGAGACGGTCACCACCCCTGAGGGCGGCGGCGAGGCCGGCGCCGTCTGGCACCGGCCGGCGGACTACATCTGAATCGGCGGGAGCCCCGAGAGCGGGTACCCGCGGCGCCGTCCTATCCGAAGGTGAAGGAGTACGCCTGCAGGCCTGAGGACAGCTGGATGGTCACGGTGCCGTCGCGCGGCGAGGAGGCGGAGGCGATGGTGTAGATGTCCGGCGCGCCGGCCACCGCGATCGTCCGGGTCCTCCCTCCGTTCGTCACCGTGAGGGTGCCGGTGCCTCCGACGTCGAGGTAGACCTCGGAGGCGTGGTAGCTGAGCCGGATTCCGGCGCCGGGGCCCGAGGTGATCGATTCGTCCCCGACCGTCCAGGTGCCGGCGAGCCCGTAGCTGTCCGGCTTCAGGCTGCTGGGGAAGGCGTAGCCGTGGGTGCCGGTCGCGTACGAGCCGCCCCCGCCGTAGTACTGCTGGCGCTCCGAGCCGAGGTAGGTCTCGGGCGATTGTTGGGGATCGCGCGGGGTGGTGTCGGCGACCTTCGTCGCGGGCGGCAGCTTCATGCCGGGGTGGGCGGCCGTCAGCAGCTGCCGGATGTTCGACTCCTGCTGCCCGTAGTCGCCCTCGCCGACGCTGACGTGGCGGATCTTCCCGGTCGCGTCGATCAGGTAGGAGGCGGGCCAGGACTGGTTGGCGTAGGCGTTCCAGGTGCCGTACGAGTCGTCGATCGCGATCGGGAAGGTCAGGCCGAGGCGTCTGGCGCCGGCCTCGACGTTGGAGGGGACGCGCTCGAAGGAGTATTCGGGCGTGTGCACTCCGACGACGACGAACCCATCGGAGCCGTAGTCCTTCGCCCAGGCCTCGACGTGCGGCAATTCACGCTGGCAGTTGATGCAGGAATACGCCCAGAAGTCGACCAGCACCACCTTGCCCTTGAGCTGGGCGAGGGTGAGCGGCCTGTCATCGGGGGTGTTGAACCACTGACTGATGCCGGTGAACTCGGGCGCCCTGCCGCAGTCGGCGAGGCCCTCGCCGCCGCCGTAGTACGCCGCCGTCTGGCAGGCCAGCAGCGAGCCGCCGGCGTCACCGGTCGACGGGGAGGCCCCCTTCTCGAGTGAGTTCGCGAGCGATTGCGTGTAGTTGGGGATGTAGCGCTGCACGGCGTCGGCGATGTTGAAGGTCAGCGCCACGGCGAGGGCGATCATCACGCCGCCGCTGACGACGCGCACCGCGCGCTGGCGGACACGGAACGCCCGCAGCCGCGTGGACAGCTGCTGTCCGGAGAGGGCGAAGAACAGCAGGGGGATGGCGGTGCCGACGGCGAAGGCCAGGGTGAGGGCGAGCGTGCCGGCCCCGATCCTTCCGGTCGCGCCGGCCACGGTGATCGCCGCGAGCACGGGCCCGGCGCAGGGGACGAAGACCGCGCCCAGGGCCAGCCCGAACACGAAGGCGCCGCGGTCGCTGCGCACCTGCCGCTGCGGGATCAGGGAGAAGGGCCGTTCGAGCAGTCGCTCGAGCGGCGGGACGATCATCGACAGGCCCAGCAGCACCAGCACGATCAGCCCGAGCCAGCGGATCAGGCCGGCGGGGAGGTGCAGCAGGGACAGCACCAGGGTGCCGAAGAGCGTGAACACGGCGAAGCTGAAGGTGAGGCCGGCGACGACGAGGAAGGGTCGGGCGCGGCTGCGCGCGGCATCCGTCACCTCGTCGGGTGAGACGCCGCCGAGAAGGACGACGGGCAGCACCGGCAGGATGCATGGGGAGACCCCGGTGAGAAGCCCCCCGAGGAACCCGATGAGCAGCAGCGTCATGGATGCGGCCCAGACATTACAAGTTCAATGTGACCCGGAGATTACGGGAGCGCGAGGTCGCTCTCCATGACCTCGGACGTCCATCGGCTCGACAGCGGAGGGGCCGGCGACCACGTCTGACCGACATCGGGTGCTCAGCGAGGGACGATGACGATCCTCCGCCCCTCGGTCGTGCGCTCCCAGGCGCCGGCCACGTCCTCCAGGGGGACCCGGTCGACGTCGATGCCGAGGCTGCCGTCGGCGATCCAGTCCCAGACCTGCCTGACCGCCTCGGGGACCACCTCGGGAGCGATGTTGCCGGCGCCGCTGAGCTCCAGGCCGGAGGTCCTCACCGCCTCGGCGTCGAGGGCGATGGTGGGGCCGGCGGCCTGGCCGATCTGGACCAGACGCACCCGCCTCCGGGCGAAGCCGGCCTCCTTGGGCACGATCGTGCCGAGCAGCAGCTCGGTCGGGTGCCCCCAGAGGAAGTCGAGGATCACGTCGTAGCCGTCGCCGGCCGCGTCGGCGTAGGCGGCGGCGACCTCGTCGTCGTGTGCCTTGAGGTCGATCGTCGCCGTGGCGCCGAGCGCCCGAAGCGACGCCAGCGACTCGGCGCTGCGGCCGCTGCCGACGATCCGCTCGGCGCCGAGGAGCCGGGCGACCTGCACCGCCAGCCGGCCCGAGACCCCAGTCGCCCCGTTGATGAGCACGGTCTCGCCGGGCCGGACGCCGACGCCGTACTTGAGCGGCAGGAGTCCGGTGAGGGCGGCGGCGGGGGAGCGAGGCGGCGACGGCGGCGTCGACTCCCGCCGGCACCGGCGAGACGTACTGCCGCAGCTCGGCCGGGACCACGGCCAGCTCGGCCATCGTGCCGAAGGGCGGCCGCACACCGCCGAAGGTGACCATGGTCCCGTCCTCCAGCGTCCCGACGCCGCTGTGCCCGACCACCGCCGGGAAGGCGGGGAACAGCTGCCTGCTGGCGTAGTGCGTCCCTCCGGCCGTCATCTTGTCGAAGTTCTCGAGCACGACGGCCGACACCTGGATCCTGACGTCGCCCTCTCCCGCCGCGGGATCCGGGAACTCCTCGGACCGCGGGATGTCGCCGAACGCGTGGATCACTGCAGCTCTCATCGATCGCTCCTCGTCGCTCGCCCGGATGCGTCCGGGGCGGTTTTCGTACTTCGTACTGTATCTAGTACGACGTACGATAAACTCGCTTCGGGGACAAAGTCAAGCCGGGCGGGTCGGCTACCCTGTCCGGGTGCGACGCATCGCGGCGAGCGGCCTCTCCTACCTCGAGCTGGTCACCTGGCTGCTGCGCCGGATCCGCCTGGCCGATGGCGGGGCGGGCGTCTGGGAGGCGGCCGACCTGCAGTGGTGGTGGCGCACCCCGCGTCAGACCGACCACATCGGGCAGGCCTTCTGGCTGGACGATCGGGGGCCGGTCGCGGCCCTCCTCCTCACCCAGTGGGGGAGGCGGTGGGATCTCGACCCCATCCTCTCGCCGGAGCTCGGCGACGGCGAGAGGGACCGGGTCTGGGAGGAGGGCCTGGCCTGGCTCGACTCCTTCTCGAGGGAGCGCGTCGAGGTGCTGGCCAGGGAGGACGACCCGGCGCTCACCGACCGGCTGATCGGGGCGGGCTTCGCGCCGACCGGCGAGGGCGGGGCGGAGGCGTGGATGGACGCCGGCGACCGGCCCCCGATGCCCGCGCTCCCGGACGGCTACCGGCTGGTCGACCGGACCCAGACGCTGGCCAGGCCGCACCACATGATCGGCCGCAGCGGTCCCGAGGTCGAGGCCCGCCTGCGCCAGACCTCGATGTACGACCCCCAGCTCGACCTGGCCGTGGAGGCGCCGGACGGCGAGATCGCCGGCTATGGCATGTTCTGGCGCGACCCGGTGACGCGGGTCGGCATGGTCGAGCCGATGCGCACCGAGGACCGCCACCAGCGCCGGGGGCTGGCCCGAGCCGTCCTCGCCGCCGGGCTCGAGCGCCTGGCGGCGAGGGGCGCGAGGAGGCTCAAGATCAGCTACGAGAGCCCGGTCGCGCGCGACCTCTACCTGAGCTCGGGATTCCGGACCGCGTCGACCTCGCGCACGTACGCGCGCGATCGTTCGTAGTCGGCGGTCAGTCCATCAGCTCGAAGAGCTCGGTGTCGTAGGCGACGGCGTTGGTCGGGTAGATCACGTCGAAGACGACCGTGACCATGGAGGGCGTCGCCACCACCTTCTCCCTGGCCGCCTCCCACTCGCCGATGCTGTTCCAGCGCTGGATGGTGGTCACCGCGTTGTGCGGCCCGTGGAAGCACTTCCAGAGCTCGAGGCCGGGGAACCCGGCGTCGACCCAGGCCTTCTGAGCCTCCCTCAGCGCCGCGAGCAGGGCCTTGCCCTCGCCGACCTTGGGGATGTAGGTGTTCTTGACGATCAGCTGCCGTGCCATTGAGCGGCTCTCCCTCAGTCCTTGGATTCCGGCTTGTCGTTCGACAGCGCAGCCGCGGCGGGGGCGGCCCCGTTGGCCGCCGGCCCCGAGGCGAGCTCCCTGCCGGCCACGTCCGAGGTGACCTCGGGCCGGTCGGCGTACAGGAAGCAGCGGGCCAGGCTCCCCACCTCGGTGCGGTAGAGCGGAGGCGGCTCCCTCCAGCACCTGTCCATGACCGCCGGACAGCGGTTGGCGAACCGGCAGCCGGCGGACGAGCGCTCTGAGTCGGCGGTCTCGCCCGCCTTGCTGTCCAACCAGTCGTGGGCCCCCTTGACCCGGGGGATGGACGAGACCAGCAGCTGCGTGTAGGGATGCTTGGGCTTGGAGATCACCTCCTCGACCGTCCCCTGCTCGACCACAGCCCCCCGGTAGAGGATGAGGATCGTGCGGCACAGCTGGTAGGCGGTGGTGAGGTCGTGCGTGATGTAGAGGATGCCAACGCCCAGGTCCTGATGCAGCTGGCGGAGCTCGTTGAGGATGGTGGCGCGCAGCGAGGCGTCGACCATCGAGACCGGCTCGTCGGCGAGCAGGAGCTTGGGACGGGTCAGCCAGGCCCGGGCGACCATCAGCCGCTGGCGCTGTCCGCCCGAGAGCTGGTGCGGGAACCGGCCCAGGGTGTCCCCGGGCCGCAGCCCGACGCGCTCCAACGCCTCCCGGATCATGACCTGCCCCTGCCTCCGGGAGGGTGCCAGCTTGAGGTGGCTGACCGGGACCTGGAGCACGTGGTCGACGCGATAGAAGGGGTTGTAGGCGTCGTAGGGGTCCTGGAAGACGGCCTGGATGTCGCGGTGGAACTGGACGCGGTCGCCGCGCCGGCGGGTGACCAGGTCGCGACCCTGGTAGAGGACCTGGCCGGACGTCGGCCGGGTCATGCCCATCAGGTGCAGGACCAGTGTGCTCTTGCCGCTTCCGCTCTCCCCGGCGACGGCGGCGAGCATGGGCTCAGCGGCGGGGATGGTCAGGGAGACGTCGTCGAGGGCGGTCGTGTGCCGGGCGCCGCTGAGTCCTCCTCCGAAGACCTTGACGACGCGGCGCGCCTCGATCAGCGGGGCCTCTATCTCAGACATGTCCGGCCTCCGCGGCGTCGCGATCGGCCGGCTCCTGCGCCGGTGGCGGCGCCGGCGGCTCGGGCAGCGACGAATGCTTCGGGTACAGGTGACAGGCGACCTGCCTGCCCTCCTCCGCCTCGAGGGTCGGCGGCATCGACGCCCGGCAGGCGTCGAAGGCCCATGGGCAGCGGGGATGGAAGGGACAGCCGGTCGGCATCGCGCTGAGCGCGGGCGGCAGGCCCGGGATCCCGACCAGGCGCTGCTTGCCCTCCAGCTCGGGAAGGCTGTCGACCAGCATCCGGGTGTAGGGGTGGCGCGGGCTGCTGACGATCTGCTCGGCCGGTCCGAGCTCGACCAGCCGGCCGCCGTAGAGCACGCCCACGGTGTGGGCGAACTGGGCGACCAGCCCCATGTCGTGGCCGATCAGGAGCACCGCCGACCTCGCCTGCTTCTGGACCTCGGCCAGGGTGGCGATGACCTGCCGCTGGACGACCACGTCAAGGGCGCTGGTCGGCTCGTCGGCGATGATGACCTTGGGCTGCAGGGAGGCGGCGATGGCGATCGCCACCCGCTGCTTCATGCCGCCCGAGAGCTGGTGCGGATACTGCCGGGCCACGTCGGGGGGCAGCCCGACGCGCTCCAACAGCTGCGCCACCCGGGTCCGGATCTGCGCGGCCTCGCGCTGCCCGCCGTGGGCGGCGATGCCGTCGCGGATCTGCTCGCCGACGCGCATCACCGGGTTGAGCGAGTTCATCGCCCCCTGCGGGACCAGCGCCACCTCGCTGAGCCGGACCCGGCGGAGCTGGGACTGGTTCATCGACATCACGTCGCGGTCGCCGAGCAGGACCCGCCCGGCGGTGATCCGGGCGGGGGGCCGGAGCAGGCGCATGATCGCCATCGCCGTGGTCGTCTTGCCCGACCCGGATTCGCCGATCAGGCCCAGCCGCTCGCCGGGCCGAAGCGAGAAGGTGACGTCATTGACGGCGGGCGCTAGACCGGGCCGGGTGGTGTAGTTCACCCGCAGGTTCTGGACGCGAAGGACAGGTGCCTCAGCCACGGTCGTTGAGCCTAGGGTTGACGAAGCGGTCCATCCCCAGCGACATCATCAGGAGGCTCAGGAAGAGCAGCCCGATGATGATCATGGGCGGTCCGAACCACCACCACTCGCCGCGCAGCACCGCGCTGTAGGTCATCATCCAGTAGACGGCGGATCCCAGCGAGACGTCGCCGGTGCCCAGGCCCAGGGCGGCGAGCCCGACCGAGGCCAGCACCGCCGACGACACCGCCCAGACCAGACTGGCGGCGGCGAAGGGGAGGATGTTGGGCATCACCTCGCGGAAGGCGATCTCCAGCTCGCTCTCCCCTCCCATCCGAGCCACGGCGATATAGGTCCGTTCCCTCACCGACAGCACCTGGGCCCGCATCAGCCGGGTCGGCACCATCCAGGAGAGAGAGGCGATGGCGAGGCCCAGCGAGATCGCCGTCAGCTGGGTCAGGTGATTGGCGATGACGATCAGGATGGCAATCCCGGGGATCGTCAGCAGCGAGTCGGAGACGGCGCCGATGACGGCGTCGACCGGCCCTCGGAAGAAGCCGGCAAGCAGGGCCAGGACGACACCGATGCCGACCCCGATGGCGCCGGCGATGAGGCCGATCTTGACCGTCTCCGGGGTGCTGTAGATCATCGCCGCGAGTACGTCCCGCCCCTGCCCGTCGGTCCCCAGCAGGTGGGCGCCGGAGGGCGGCAGGTTGGGATCGACGGCGCCGACCTGGGCCAGCGACTGGTGGACGAAGACCGGTCCCAGGACGCCGAACAGGATGATGCAGACGAAGAGGACGACGCCACCGATCAGGAGCCCGGTCACGCGACCGTCGCGCCGGCCGCGCCGGAGGAGGCTCAGGATGCCTCCCTCCGGCGGCTCGACCTCCTGGGTGGCGGTGGGAAGGGCCACGCTCATTGCTCGTACCTCACCCGGGGATCGATGAACGGATACAGGATATCGACGATGAACAGGGTGAGGGCCAGCGTCGCGATGAGCACCAGCACCACCCCCTGGATCGTGAAGTAGTCCTTCTGCGAGATCGCCTGGAAGAGCAGGAAGCCCACCCCCGGATAGTTGAAGACGACCTCGACCAGGATCGCGCCGGAGACCGCCGTGCCGAGGGCGACGGCGAGTCCGGTCAGCTGCGGGAGGAGGGCGTTGCGCATGCCATACCAGAGGAAGACCCGCCCCGGCGAGAGGCCCTTGGCCTCGGCAAAGAGGATGTAGTCCTCACCCAGCACCGAGATCATCATGCCGCGCATGCCCACCGCCCAGGAGCCGATCAGGCCGAGGATCAGGGCGGCGGCGGGAAGGATGCTGTGGTGGAGGATGTCGAAGATGGTGGAGAAGTTGAACGCCACCACCTGGGTGCTCTCGATCACGCCCCCGCCGGGCAGTATCCGGAGGATGGTGGCGAAGGCGAAGATCAGCGCCAGTCCGATCAGGAACTGGGGGATGGAGCCGAGCACCATGAAGAACGGGCCCAGGGCCCGGATGACCCTGGGCGCGGTTGGCCAGGCCAGAGCCGCGCCCAGTAAGCAGCCGATGACGAACGCGACCAGGATGCTGAACCCGAGCAGGCCGAAGGTCCAGAAGATGGTCGCCCGGATCTCCGAGCCCACCGTCTCCGGGTAGTTCTGGATCGAGTAGCCGAGATCGAGGTGGAAGAGGTCGTCCCAGTAGGCGAGGTACTGCTGCCAGACAGGCTTGTCGAGCTGGAACTTGGCGTCCAGGGCCTTGGCCGCGGCGGCGATGTTGACGCCCTGGTTGCCGGTGATCGCCGCCTGCTGTGCCAGCTCCGCCTGGATCGGGTCGCCGGGGATCAGTCGGGGGATCAGGAAGTTGGCGGTGAACGCGATGAAGACGATGACGATCAGGAGGCCGATCCGCCTCACGACATAGGTTCGCATGTCTCCCTCGCGCCTAGGGCTCTTCCGCTCAAGCCTTCTGGATGGTGTGCACGACCATGTTCCACGCCTCCCAGCACGGGTAGGGAGCGACGTACGGGTTCTTCGCGTCCGGCCATCCGGTCCAGTTGGCGTTGTCAGTCGTCACCACCCAGCGCTCGTCGGTGAGCATCAGCTCCGGCATCAGCTCAAGGTAGATGTTGGTGGCCGCGAGGACGGCGTTGAGGTACTGCTTGTTGTCCGGCGAGCCCGGCACCGAGTCCATGTAGGCGATGAGCTTGTCGTAAGCCGTATCACGGAACCGGCCGGCGTTGACGGAGCCCGGCACGTTCTGGCCGATCGGGGCGTAGAACATGCTGCTCAGGTCGCGCAGCGTGTCCTCGGGGTCGAAGAGGCTGCCGCAGTGGACGCTGATGAAGGTGTCGTAGTCACCGCTGAGCATGGCCGTGGTCGGCACCGTCGAGTTGGCCGGATAGATGGTCTCGACGACGTCGAAGCCGGCGCTCTTCAGCTGCTGGCCGACGATCGGGACCAGGGGCGCGAAGCCTTCGTCCGCCTGCACCGGGACCTGCAGGGCGACCCCGCCCTTGGCCCACTGGCCGGCGCTGTTCTTGGCGTAGCCGGCCGCCTGCATGTGCTGCTGGACCAGGGTCGGGCTGGGGTTGTCCCGGTCCCACTTCTTGATCAGGTTGGCCAGCGGGCTCCCCGGCGGCAACCACTTCGTCGTGATGTACCCGGAGAAGGGAACCGTGATCGGGGTGTTGGAGCTCGCATAGGCGACCTTCGAGATCTGCGCGCGGTCGAGCGCGTAGTTGATGGCGAGCCGGACGTCGACGTTGCTCCAGGGCTCCTTGGCGAGGTTGAAGTAGAAGCAGTAGCCGCAGCCGTCGGGGGCGCCCCAGATCGGTCCCTTCGCCTCCCAGGTCTCCAGCTTGGGGTTGCGCGGCTGGGCGGCCAGGAAGGTGTTGACCTGGAGCGCGTTGCCGGCGTCGGACTGGTTGGCGATGTAGAGCTGGCCCATGGCCTGGTCGGCGGCGGCGGGGATGAGGATGATGCGCTTGGGCGCCGGCATCCTCGACTTGAAGCCGCTCTTGACCCCCCACCACTCGTCGCGGCGGGTGTAGATCTGCTGCTGCGGCGAGGACGAGACCATCTGGTAGGCGCCGGTCCCAACCGGCCACTTCTTGCTGAGGTCGAAGTTGCTGAACGTCTTCGGGTCCTGGCTCTGCCAGATGTGGGCGGGGAGCATGACCTGGTGGTTCTCGTGGCCCAGTCCCAGGTTGTACTCGAAGAACCGGGGCAGCGGCTTGTTGAGCTTGATGATGCAGGTGAGGTCGTCGACAACCTCGACCTCGTCCAGGTTCGCCTGGTAGATGCTGGAGTACTGAAGCGTGGGCGCGTTGTCGCGGAGCATCTCCAGCGTGTACTTGACGTCCTTGGTCGAGAAGGCCTGCCCGTCCGCCCACTCGATGCCCTTGCGCAGCTTGACCGTGATCTGGGTGTAGTTGGAGTTGTAGGTCGCCGACGTCGCCTGCCAGGGGATGACCTGACCGGTGTTCAGGTTCGTGTACATGAGGTCTTCGTAGATCGTCTTGAGACCCGCCTCACGCTGCGGGTTGTAGGTGATGTCGGAGTAGATGTTGTAGCTGGTGGTGTCGGGTAGGACGGTGTAGAAGCCCCACGGCGTGAAGATCAGGGTCTCGCCGCGGATCCCGGACAGGCCGCCCGATGAGTTGCCCGTCGAGGGGCTGGCGCCGCAGGCCTCGAGGGCGTCGATGAGACCGCCCAGAACCACCGCCGTGAACCCGAGCTTGGCGCCGGTGCCGATGAAGCCGCGGCGGCTGACCTTTCCCCTCTCGTAGTCGTCGAGAAGGTTCTCCAGGCCGGCCGTGTCGGCTCGCGGCGGCCGCTTCGGACGGGGACCGCAGTTCGTACAACTCATCTCACTCTTCTCCTCCCGGCGCCTGCAGATTATCTCTATTAGAAATCTGCCTCAGGACGGCGGTACGGGCTATCCTAGGACCCACCCTGAGATCGGTCAAGGCCCTTGATGTCGCCGTATACAGTTCGAAATGTACTCTCTATCCGGTCTGGGACGGGTGGTCGATTCCGGCGTTGACGCCCCGGACGGCATCCCCTATAACGAGGGAGAGGAGCTCGTATTTCGGACTTATGGATCAGATTTCAAATAGTGAAAGAGGATTGGGGACGGTCCGGCGTGCCCTCGCCCTCCTCGAATGGGTGGCGGCGCGCTCCAGCCCGCCCTCGGTCAAGCAGTGCTCCGAGGCGCTCGGGCTCAACCTGACCACCTGCTATCACCTGG
>DATAXV010000058.1:0-5075 GCA_036272915.1 Candidatus Dormiibacterota bacterium | reverse complement strand
GGTGTCGAAATAGCCGGAGGCGCCGTAGGGCACGCTCGGCGAGTTGGCCGCGCGGAACTCGCCGTCCACCGACTTGGGCTCGAAGTAGCCGCTCGCCGGGTCGAACGAGTTCTGCCAGTTCTGGGCCCGGCTGGCGAAGGCGGCCGCCTGGGCGCCGTCGCCGAGGCCCTGAGCGAGCTCGGCGATGGCGTCGTCGTCGGTGTCGTATTCGAGCTGGGCCGAGACCACGCCGCGGAAGCCGCAGCAGCTGTAGGGTCCGCCATCATAGGCGACGTAGCCCAGCTTCTCGTACTGCTGCAGACCCGGCCGCATGACGCCCGGCTGCGTCGCCTGGGCGACCATGTCACGAAGGGCGGTGGCGGTGTCGAAGCTTCGGGCGCCGAAGGCGTAGGCGTCCGTGACGATCGGGTCCGCCGGGTCGCCGATCATGATGTAGCGCTCCATGTCGTCGGCCGACCACTGGGTCAGCTGGCCGGTCTGGGCGTAGTCGGCCAGGATCGAGCTGACCATGTCGCTCATCCGGGCGGGCGCGAGCATCGCCTCCAGCTGGATGTCACTGCGGTAGACGTCCCAGCCGGAGAAGTTGGCGTAGGCGGCGTGGCCGGGGGCGACCGTGTGCACCTTTCCGTCCCAGCCCCGGTACTCGCCGTTGACGTCGCTGAAGACGTTGGGGAAGAGCAGGGAGTGGTAGAGCGCGGTGTAGAAGACGGCCTGCTCGGCCGGGGTGCCGCCGGCGATCTGGACCCGGCCCAGCATCGAGTCCCAGCTGCGGTGGGCGGCGGCCGCGACCGAGGCCACGTCCCAGCCCGGGATCTCGGCGTGGAGGTTGAGGGCAGCGTCGGCGCCGCTGACGTAGGAGATGCCGACCCTGGCCAGCACGTCCTGATCGGAGGTGGCGTCGAAGGAGACCAGCGCGCCGGCGGCACCGGTCACGGCCGGCTGCTGGCCCATCGCCGCCGTCGCCGTGCGGGTCACGGGCGCGGAGCCGGCGCTCCAGGTGCCCCAGGACGAGAAGGGCCGGTCGAACTCCATGTCGAAGTACATCGAGTAGGAGGGCGTCGGGTCAGGGGCGCCGGTGGGGTTCGTGAAGGAGCGCGTGATCGAGCCCTCGACGCGGTGGTCGCCGAGGACCTGGAAGTCGGTGGCCGTCGGGTTGTTGTGGGCGAGCTGGAGCAGCAGGTTGGCGCTGCTCGTGGCCGGGAAGGCGAAGCTGGCGATGCCGGCGCGGGTGGTGTCGGTGAGCTCGGTGGTGACGCCTCCCGCGCTGAGGCGGTAGTAGCCGGGGGCGGCGGTCTCCTGAGCGTGGTCCATGGGCTCGGTGGCGGTCGAAGGTTCGCTCCCGACCGCGCCGGCGGTGGGCAGGACGGGGACGTCGCTGGCGGCGGCGCAGCCGCCCCCGCAGCCGGAGACGCTGGTCATGGCGTAGCCGAGGATCGAGGTGTCGGCGTAGCTGTAGCCGCCGCTGGAGGTGATCGGACCCCACTGCATCATCCCGAAGGGGAGGTAGGCGCCGGGGACGTCCAGGCCCTCGCAGGAGGCGCGGTCGCAGGAGGGCGAGGTCCCGATCAGCGGATTGACCAGCGAGGCGGGATCGGATACCCAACCCGGCGAGGTCGGGCTGGCGGCGAGGGCGACCGGGCCCGCCGTCCAGGCCAGCAGCCCGGCGCCGAAGACCGCCGCCAGGAGCCGGAGCGCGTTCGTCCACGATCGACCGGGGCTGCCCGTCCTCACCTCATCTCCCTCCTCGGTTGCCGTCCCTGAGCGGCCTCTAACCGATTAACGAAGCTACCCGGCCGCGGTCGGGGATGTCAACGAGGAATCGCGTGCGCCGCCTGACCGGGTCCGTTCCGGGCGCCGAGGGTAGGATGCGATGCAAGCGGTCGCCCGCCACCCTCGGTCCGGACCAGTCCCCGGCCGGGATCGGGGCCTGGCCGCATGGCGGTGCTCGGGAAGCAAAGGGGATAGGACCTTGGACGATCGCGGCGCGCGGTGGCGGGGGGCGGACGGAGTGACCCCGTCGAGGGGCTGGGCGCTGACCTTGGAGTGTGTCGACCCGGGTCGGATGACGCGATTCTGGTCGCTCGCGCTGGGCTACAAGGTGGCTCAGCCGCCCGACGGGTTCGACGACTGGGCGAGCTACCTGCGCGCCATCGGCGTGCCCGCCCGGGATCTCCAGCCGCCGAGCCGGGCCAACGTCTACCTGGTCGATCCGGCCGGCGTCTATCCCGGCCTCAGCTTCCAGCAGGTGGCCGACGGCAAGAAGGTCAGGAACCGGCTGCACCTCGACATCCACGTCGGCGGCGACCGCCGCCGCCTTCCCCTCGGCGTTCGGCGGGAGCGGATCGACGCCGAGGTCGAGCGCCTGGTCGCGGCCGGAGGGACACGCCTCCGCTACGACCAGTGGCGGGACCACTACCACGTGGTCATGCAGGATCCGGAGGGCAACGAGTTCTGCGTCTGTTGAGCCGCGGCCTCGGTCGGACCCCGAAGGCGGCTGGCAGAATGGGGGCGGTGAGCCCCCTCGACCGGGCCGGAGCCCTCGACGCCGTCGCCGCCAGCCACGAGAGTTGGAGCGCGGCGTGGGCGGCGCTCACGCGCGGATCGACGCGGACGGTATCGGGTGCCTCCGTCGCCCACGTCCGCTCCCGCCGCGGCGATGTCCTGCAGGTCATGTTCGCGGATCCGGGTGAGATCCCGGGCGCCGTCGCCGACCGGGTTCTGGAGGCGGCCGCGGAGCTGGGCCCGCTTCGCGAAATCGGCTGGTGGGCGATGGACGACGACGCCGCCCTCGGCGCGAGCCTTCTCGCCCGCGGCTTCGGCTGGGGCTGGCGGCCGCACTGGATGGGGATCGAGCCGGGCGGCTTGGCTTCCGATCATCCGCTGCCCCAAGGCGTCGTCATAGGCGAGGTCGCCGAGCGCGTCGACTGGGATGTCGAGGATCTCCCCAACTACCGGCGCCAGTCGGGGCGGCTGACCGGCGCCCTGTCGCGCCTCCGGCCGGGCCGCGCGGTCACGCTGGCCGCCTTCGAGGACGACCGGGTGGTGGGGCGGATCGTGCTACACGCCAGCCCGCCCGGCTCTCGCGGCGTCGCCGAATCCGTCGGCGGCATCTATGAGGCCGGCGTGGTCCCCGCGGCGCGGCGCCGCGGCATCGGTGGAGCCCTGACCGCCGCCGCCGTCGAGCGCGCCCTCGAGCTGGGGTGCCCGGTGGTCACCCTCAACGCGACGCCGATGGGCATCCCCGTCTACCGCCGCGTCGGCTTCGAGTCCCTGGGCTGGGGACGGACCTGGTGGATGGCGGCCGAACGGCTGGAGGCGGGCGGGCCGCCGGAGGAGTCGATCCGGCTGGTCGAGGCGATCGGCGCCGTCGACCCCGCCCCGCTGGAGGCGCTGCTCGCCGGCGGCGGGGTCGACCTCGAGGCGAGGCTCCCCTGCGGCGAGACACCGCTGGGAGTTGCCGTCCTGGTGCGGCGACAGGAGGCTGCTCGCGTCCTGGTGGCTCACGGCGCCCGGCTCGATGTCATCTCCGCCTGGGACCTGGGCTGGCGGGACCAGACGGCGGCGATGCTTCGCGACCGCCCCGAGCTCGCCAATCTCCGGAGCGGGGAGCATGGGGCTACACCGCTCCACATCGCCATCGACCGAGACGACGAGGATCTCGCCCGCCTGGCCCTGGCCGCGCGTCCAGATCTGAGCGTCCGGGACCTCACCTACGACTCGGACCCGATGGGCTGGGCCGAGCACCTGGGCCGTCCCCGGATGGCGGCTCTGATCCAAGAGGCCATCGCTGGCTGATCGGTACCGAAGGCACCGTCCGTGCCCGGTCCGCCGTCCTCACCGAGACTGGGCGTGAGATGAGTATGGAATTCAGATTGGGCCTGTCCGGCCTGCCCACGCCGGAGGAGCTGGCGGTCAGCCCAGGTGACGCTGTCGAGGACTGGGCGCGGGAATATGCGGGCCAGGCCCAGAGCGGCGACGAGCTCACCCCGGCGATCGAGGTCATGGACCAGGCAAACGAGCTCTTCGCGCGGATACACGGTCTGCCGGCACCGGAGGAGGGCCTGGGCCGCTGACCCTCCAGCGGCTCGGCGCCGGTTCCGAAGCTCTCTGCGGCTCGAGATCGCTATATGGTTGCGGTGCCGGTGCGCTGCAGTCCTGTGAGCGATCGTGGAGAAGAGCCCTGATGTCCGGATGCGATCCCGATGCCTGAGCTGCTGGTCGAGACGCGCGATCTGACCAAGCGCTACGACCGGTCCCGGCTCGCCGTCGACCGGCTCAACCTTCACGTCAGGAAGGGCGAGGTCTACGGCTTCCTGGGACCCAACGGGGCCGGCAAGACCACCACCCTGCGCATGCTCCTCGGCCTCGTCACTCCCACCAGTGGCACCGCCACCATCAACGGGCGCCCCTACCGCGAGCTGCCCCAGCCCCGCCACGTCGTCGGCGCCGTCCTGGAGGCCTCCAACCCTTACCCCGGACGGTCGGCGCGGGACCACCTGCGCATCGAGGCACTCGCCGGGAACGCCCCCCGCTCCCGGGTCGACGAGGTCCTCGACCTGGTCGACCTCACCGCGGCCGCCGGACGACGGGTCGGGCAGTACTCGCTTGGCATGCGCCAGCGACTCGGCCTGGCTACCGCCCTGCTCTGCGAGCCCGAGATCCTCATCCTCGACGAGCCGGCCAACGGCCTCGACCCCGAGGGCGTGCACTGGCTCCGCCGGCTGCTCCGTCAGCTGGCCGCCGAAGGCCGGACCGTGCTGGTCTCCAGCCACATCCTGGCCGAGGTGGCCCAGACCGTCGACAGCGTGGTCATCATGGACCACGGCCGGCTCGTCACCCAGTCCACTTTGAACGAGCTCACCGAGCGCGCCACGCAGGTCATCCGAGTCCGCACCCCGCAACCCGGGCAGCTCGCCGCCATCCTGACGGAGAACGGCGCTACGGCCCACGTCGTCGGCCAGGACCGCCTCGAGGTCGCCGGCGCCACGGGCGAGCTTATCGGCACCCTGGCCGCCGAGGCAGCCATCCCCATCTTTGAGACCACCGCCGAGGCGGCCGACCTGGAAGACGTCTTC
>DATAXV010000057.1:0-21102 GCA_036272915.1 Candidatus Dormiibacterota bacterium | reverse complement strand
CGAGATTCCGGACGAGGACGCAGAGAAGATCACCACCGTGGGTCAAGCGTGGGAGTACATCCAGGAGAAGGCGAGCGCGTAGGCGGTAGAAGATGAGCGGCAGCCGTAGGTCCGCGGCGCGAGCCCCGATGCCATCGGCGGCACCCAAGCTGGAGGACCTCCAGGAGCGCATCGGTATCGCCTTTCGCGATCCCGATCTGCTGCTGGAGGCCCTCACCCATAGCTCGTTCGCAAACGAGAACCCACAGCTCTCACCTCGCGACAACGAGCGTCTTGAGTATCTGGGTGATGCGGTCCTGCAGCTGATATCCGCCGAGTACCTGTACAAGGTCCGCCCCGACGCGGAAGAGGGCGAGATGACACAGGTCCGCTCAGCGATGGTGAACACCAACACCCTCGCCTCCCTGTCCGAGGAGCTGGGTCTCGGCAACTACCTCTACCTCGGCAAGGGCATCGCCCGAGGTGGTGGCCGCAACCTCCGCTCGCTACTCGCGAACGCCTTCGAGGCGCTGCTCGGCGCGATCTTCCTCGACGCCGGCTACGACGCCGCCTTCCACTACTGTCTCGAGCGCTTCAAGACGCTGCCCGAGGCGGTTCAGGACGAGAACCACAAGGGCCGGCTGCAACAGGTGGTCCAGGAGCGGTTCGGCGTCACCCCGTACTACGACGCGGTCGGCGCTCGTGGTGCCGGCGGCCGGATGCGCGAGTACACGGCGGTCGTCTACGCCGGCGGCGACCCGCTCGGCACCGGGCACGGGCGCAGCAAGCAGGCGGCCGAGCAGTCGGCGGCCAAGGACGCCCTGGCCAAGCTCCTCAACGAGGGAGCACAGCGCCACTCGCGCCGGAGCCGCAAGCGCGGCCGGCCGGAGGAGGAGGCGGCGGCGCAGGCCGGCGCGGAGCAACTGGCAGTCGAGGCCGCCGCGGCCGAGCCCGCACCCGCCGAGCCGGCGGTGGTGGTCCCGGTCGAGGCCGCCGCCGTCGAGATCGCCACCGCCGCGGCCCAGTCGGAGGCGGCCGCTCCGGTCCAGGAGCCGCCGCCGGCACCCAAGCCGCGCCGAAGCCGCTCCCGTTCGAGGGCGGCGTCGACGCCGCCCCCCGAGGCGCAGCCGCCCGCTGCCGAGATGGTGGCGCCCGCCGCGAAGACGCCCGTGCCCGTTGCCGAGATGGTGGCCCCCGCCGCGGAGACGCCCGCGCCCGCTGCCGAGATGCCGGCGCCGGCGGCGGCGGCGGAGATGTCCGCGACCGTAGTGGCCGAGACGCCTGCCGCCCCTGCGGCTGAGACGGCGGCGGCCCCTGCGGCTGAGATGCCGACGGCCCCGGCCGAGCAGCCCGATCCTCAGCCCATCGTCGTCGGCCGCCAGTTCGGCGAGCCGGTCGAGGCCGAGCCCCCGCCCGAGCCGGCGCCGGCGCCGAAGCGGCGCACTCGACGTAAGGCAACCTCGGCCTCGGCCCCGGCCCCGGTGGAGGCCGAGGCGGAGCGCCCTGCGGTGGAGCGGCACGCTGCTGCCCAGGACGGCACCCGCGACCATGGCGCTGCTGAGCCGGTCCCGGCCGCCGCCGAGCCGGTCCCGGAGCCGTCCGCGGCCCCTGAGCCGGTGCGCAGCAGGCAGTTCGGGGAGCCAATAGATTAGCCACCTTCCTGTACCACAAGTTGGGGCGGGGTTGGCCCCCGCCCACGACATCTGGTAACCTCGCCGCACCGTGCATCTCCGCTCGATCACGCTGCAGGGATTCAAGACCTTCGCTCAGAAGACGGAGGTTGCCTTCGACCCCGGTCTGACCGCCGTGGTCGGTCCCAACGGATCTGGGAAGAGCAACACCGTCGACGCCTTCAAGTGGGTGTTCGGCGAGATCCGGGCCAAGGACCTTCGCGGTGCGAAGATGGAGGAGGTCATCTACAGCGGGGGCACCCGCCGGGGTAAGGCCTCGGCGGCCGAGGTGTCGGTCCTGATCGACAACTCCGACCACCGGCTGCCGGTCGACTATGAGGAGGTCTCGATCCGCCGCCGGGTCGACCGCAACGGGGGCAGCGACTACTTCCTCAACGGCTCGAGGATGCGCCGCCGGGACCTGATGCAGATGCTGGCCTCGACCGGCATGACCACCGACTCCTACGCGATCGTCGACCAGCGCGACATCGAGCACATCATCGGCTGCAGCCCTGAGCAGCGGCGGCTCCTGATCGAGGAGGCGGCGCAGGTGAGGGGCGTCAAGGCCAAGCGCACCGAGGCCGTGCAGCAGCTCAAGGAGCTGGCCGGGAACCTCACCCGCCTGGAGGACGTCCGGGGCGAGATCGAGCCGCGGCTGGAGCTGGTCCGCGCCCAGGCCGAGTCCGCCAAGGAGGCGGAACAGGCTCGGGCCCGTCTCGATCTGCTCAAGGGCAGCATCGCCTGGGAGGAGTGGCGCGAGGCTCGCGACACGCACCGCAGGGCCTCCAGCCAGGTCGCGTCGATCGAGCGCCGGCTGGAGGACGCGGGTGCCGCCGCCACCGGCGCCGACGAGGACTACCAGCGACGCAAGCAGCAGCTCGAGGCAGCCCAGGACCGTCGCCTGAAGCGCCAGCAGGCGATCGGGCAGGCACGCCTGGCCCTCTCCCAGGCCGAGCACGAGCTGGCCCTGGCCGAGGAGCGGGCGCGCAGCCAGCGGGCGCTCGCCGACGCCGCCGCCGCCGAGGCCCAGGAGCTGGTCGGGCGCGTCGAGCAGATCGCCGCCCGTCGCCGGCAACTGGGCGAGGAGGCGGCCGAGGCCGAGTCGCAGCTGGCCAAGGTGCCGGCCCCGCCGAAGGCACCCCCGGCCGGGGACGCCGACGAGGCGCGCGCGGCCCGGCAGCGGGCCGGGCGCTCCCGCCAGGAGCTGCAGTCGGTGGAGTCGCAGCTGACCTCGGCCAGCACCCGCTGCCAGATGCTGGCCGAGCAGGTCTCGCGTCTGGAGGCACAGGTGGCGCCCGCCGAGGCGGCGATGCCAGAGGCGGTGGCGGCTGCGGAGGCTGCGGAGGCCGAGTCCCGTAAGGCGGCGGACGCCTCCTCGCGGCTGGGCCAGCTCCGCGGCGAGCTGAAGGGCCTCGAGTCCCTCCGGCCGACGGCCAAGGGGCGCCTGGAGCGTGTCGGTGACGTCCTCATCGCCGAGCCCGGCTTCGAGGCCGCGCTGGCCGCCGTGCTGGGCCCTCTGGTCGACGCCTGGGCGGCGCCCGACGAGGCGGTCGCGCGCGAGACGGCCGGTCAGAGCAAGAACCAGACCACGGTCCTCTACCCGGTCCCGGGATCGGTGGTCGATCCCGGCTCGCTGCTCGAGCAGGTGCGCTGCAAGGCCGGATACGAGGGCCTTGGCGAGCGCCTGCTGGGCCGCATGGTGGTCGGCCGCGAGGTCAGCCGTGAGGGCGTCTATGCCGCCGACGGCGTGGTCCGGGCGGGTAAGGACCCAAGGACCGAGATCGCCGCCCGCCGGCACCAGCTGCTGGAGCGGATCGCCGAGCTTGAGCCGCAGGCGGCCGATCTCAAGGCCACCCAGGAGGCGCACCGCAGGGCCCAGTCCAGGGTCCAGGAGCTGCGCAGCGGCGCCGGCCAGCGGCGCCGCCTCGACGACATCGCCGCCCAGCTGGAGCAGGCCCGGCGCCAGGAGACCGGCGGCGGCGAGCGGATCCCGGAGCTGAAGAAGACCACGGAGCGCCTGGAGAACGAGGCGCACCGGCTCTCGCGGGCGATCGACGACCACGCCCGGCGGATGGCCGAGCACCGCGCCGAGGTGCAGCGGATCGATCTGGGGCGGGCGCGCTGGAAGGACCGTGTCGGCGACCTCGGACGGCAGCAGCAGGCGGCCGAGCGCGAGGCGGGGAGCCTGGACCAGGCCCGGCAGGCACGCTCGAAGCGGGTCGAGCAGGCGCGCGTCGAGGCCACCCAGGCGGCGGAGCGGGCACCCGAGCTGGCGGCGGCCGTCGACGAGGCCAGGACGCGCCTGGCCGGGGCCGAGCAGGAGTCTCCCGAGGAGGAGGCGGAGCTGGCCCAGGCGGCGCGCGAGCTGGTCGCGGTCGAGGAGGCCAGGGTCGACGCCCGGCTCAAGGTCTCCAACCTCCAGGGCAACCTCGACCTCATGCGGCGTGAGGTGGAACTGAGCGCCACCCGCATGGAGGAGCTCCGGGAGCGGATGCCCGAGGGCATGGCGCCGGAGGAGGTCCCCGGCGGCAAGGCTCGGGAGCGCGAGATGCGCCAGCTCGAGCGCCGCCTGACCGAGATCGGGCCGGTCAACCCGCTCGCCCCACAGGAGTGCGAGGAGCTGGAGACGCGCTACCAGACCCTCCTCACCCAGCTCGAGGACATCGGTGCCGCCAGGGGTGACCTGGAGGGCCTGATCTCGCAGCTGCGCGAGGAGGAGGAGACCCGCTACGACGCCGTCTTCGGCGCCGTCGCCGCCAACTTCCAGGAGTTCTATACCGAGCTCACCGGTGCCGGCAAGTCGGCGCTCGAGCCCCTGGCCGGTGATGACGGACCCCACAGCGGGGTCGAGATCTGGGTGCAGCCGCCGCGCAAGCGGATGCAGCGGGTGACCCTGCTCTCCTCCGGTGAGCGCGCGCTGACCGCGCTGGCCTTGGTCATGGCCCTGCAGGCGGTGAACCCGGCGCCCTTCACAATCTTCGACGAGGTCGACGCCGCCCTCGACGATGCCAACGTCGGTCGCTTCGGCGAGGTGCTGCAGCGGCTCGGCGGGGAGCGCCAGTTCATGGTCATCACCCACAACCACATGACCATGGCCTGCTGCGCGGCCCTCTACGGCGTCCACCTGGACGAGAGCGGATGCTCGCATCTGGTCTCGGTCCGGCTGCAGGACATCGCTCCGGTCAACCACCGACAGCAGGAGGCGGCCAAGACAGCCTGACCTTGCAGCCACTGCGAGGCGGCTGGTTTACTGGCTAGCGCATGCGAATAACCTTCCTCGGCCACGCCGGTCTCTACCTCGAGACGCGGCATGGCAGCATCCTCTCCGACCCCTGGTTCAACCCCGCCTACTTCGCCTCCTGGTTCCCCTTCCCGAGCAACGACGGGATCGACCTGGAGCGGATCTCCCACCCCGACTTCCTCTACGTCTCCCACCTGCACTACGACCACCTGGACACCCGCTTCCTTCGCGAGCACGTCGACAAGCGGGCGACGGTGATCCTGCCCGACTACCCGCTGCCGCTGCTCGAGGAGCGCATGCGCGGCCTCGGCTTCACCCGCTTCCTCCAGACCCGGCACATGGAGCCGGTCGAGGTGGAGGGTCTGCGACTGACCGTCGCCGCCATGGTCGCCCCGACCGACGGGCCGATCGGCGACTCCGGGCTGATCGTCGACGACGGCGAGCACCGGGTCTTCGACCAGAACGACTCCCGTCCCATCGACATCGAGGCGATCACGGCGATGGGGCCCTTCGACGCCCACTTCGTCCAGTTCTCGGGGGCGATCTGGTACCCCTTCGTCTACGACTACCCCGAGAAGATGATGGACGCGCTGGGACGCAAGAAGCGGGCCAACGAGATGGCCAGGGCGATGCGTTACATCGACGAGTTCAGCGCCCGCTGGGTCTTCCCCTCGGCCGGGCCGCCCTGCTTCCTCGACGAGGACCTGTTCGAGTACAACGATCTCGCCCGCGATGAGGCCAACACCTTCCCCGATCAGTCCGTGTTCCTCGACTACCTGCGCGAGCAGGGGAGGGAGCAGGGGCTGCTGGCGCTGCCCGGCTCCACGATCGAGCTCAACGGCGGCGCTCCTCGCGTCGAGCACCCGCTGGACGAGGCCGGGATCCGGCGGATCTTCGGCGACAAGCGTGGCTATCTGGAGGAGTATCGCCAGCGCTGGCGCTCGCGCCTGGAGGCGGAGAAGTCGGCCTGGCCCAGGGGCAAGGTGGAGTTGCTGCCCGCACTCCGGGAGTGGTTCGAACCGCTGCTCGACAAGGCCGACGTGACCTGTGCCGGCGTCAACGGCATCGTCGTGCTCGACCTCGCCGGCGGCGACGAGCGGATCGCCATCGACTTCCACCGCCGGCGGGTGGAGCCCTGGGACGGGGAGGAGTGGGACTATCGCTTCGAACTCGATCGGGCCCTGATCGAGCACTGCGTTCTGATCCACTCCGAGGACTGGGTCAACGAGCTCTTCCTCTCCTGCCGCTTCCGGGCGAAGCGGAGGGGCGCCTTCAACGAGTACGTCTACAACTTCTTCAAGTGCCTGAGCATGGAGCGCCTCCAGTACGCGGAGGGCTTCTACAGCGAGAAGAGCTCGGTCGACCAGTTCTTCGAGATCGACGGCTACCGCGTGCAGCGGCGCTGCCCGCACCTGAAGGCCGACCTGACCAAGTTCGGGACGGTCGAGGACGGGGTGCTCACCTGCTCGCTCCACGGCTGGCAGTTCGAGCTCGCGACCGGCCGCTGCCTCACCTCCGACGACCGCCGGCTGTACAGCAAGCCGCTGGACGGCGCCGAGGAGGGGGAGGGCGCCGAGGAGCCGGTGACGGAGGCCTCCGGCGCGGCGGTGCGGACCGCCTGCTCGCACTGTCGTTACGATCCCCAGCGGTTCCCCGGTGGCCGCACCGTCAATGACTGACGGTGTGGAGGCACTAGGGGATCACCGATGGCATTGATAGAGCCTCACTCTCGATAGAGGTCGGATGTCAGATGGCGTAGGCGCGTTACTGCGCCGGCTCCCAGTATGGTGACGAGCAATGCCGCCTTATCCGGCCGGACCTCGTGAGTGGACAGATCAGGTGTCACTCACACCGAGGGTCTGTTCCGGCTGTTGGCGGCTGGACCACGTGACCTGATCCGCGACCCGGGCGGTCGAAGGCGTTCACCGAACTCGATCCACACTTCTGCGGATAACGGAATGTGTCCGGCAGCCACACTTCAACACACAACGTAATGTCCGCGTTCACTCTGGACAGGACACGCCGATCATGATTAGCTTCTTGTGACGCGAAGAGGATGCCGGCCCATAGAAGGTCGAGCCAGGAGGAACCATGGCTAGTAGAGGGACGCTTTTGCGCCGCTGGCCGCTCACAACAGTGCTGGTTGGTGCGCTGCTTGTGCTCGCCGCCTGTGGTGCACAGACCTCGGGTGCCACCGGCGGCAATGTCGTCGAGCTGAGCAATCCCGGGACCTATTCACCACAGGTGCCCCCTCAGGGCGGCACCATGACCACCTCGGACTGGGAGGGGATCTCCAACTGGGACCCGTTCCTGAACCCGGCTGTCAGCCTGGTCCAGGCCTCCGCCCCGATCTGGTCCAATCTCTGGACCTTCGCCAACAACAACCAGCCGCTTCCGGATCTGGTGACCCAGGTCCCGACCACTCAGAACGGGATGGTCACCGTCAACGGCAACAAGATGAACATCACCATCCAGCTCAAGAGCGGGCTGAAGTGGTCGGACGGCAAGTCGCTGACGACCAACGATATCAAGTGGACCTGGCAGCAGATCTGCAACCCGGCCAGCGGCGCCACCACCGCGCCTGGGTTCGACCAGGTCACGGGCATGCAGATCCTGAGCCCGACCAAGATGGTCTGGCAGATGGGCCCGGTCCCGGCCGGCAACTGCCAGGCGCCGAGCGCGATCAACACCGGAGTCCTCGGTCCCTACCTCACCGACCTGGACATGTCGCCGCTTCCCCAGCAGGCACTGGGCTCGACCCCGGTCGCCAGCTGGAAGAACGCCCCCTTCTTCGCCAACTACCCGAACGTGACCGACGGCCCGTACCAGATCACCAGCTTCACCGGCGGCAACAACACCGTCGTCACCTACAAGCCCAATCCCTACTACGCCGACGGCCGTGGCGGAGCCAAGTACTTCAACCACAAGGCGTACCTGAACCGGCTCGTCTACAAGACCTACGGTGACAAGTCCAGCGAGCTGGCCGGCATCCGCACCGGTGACACCCAGATCGGCCAGGACCTTCTCGGCTCCGACATCTCGGCGACCAAGAACCTGAAGAACGTCAAGACCGTCGTCTCCTACCCGCCCAGCTTCGAGCTCGTGCTGTTCAACGTCGGCAACAACGAGACCGGGTGCTCCGGACAGCAGTACGCGCCCACATGCGGCAAGCCGACCGTCTTCAAGGACGACCCGGTGCTGCGCCAGGCGCTGAACATCGCCGTCGACAAGCAGGCCATGATCAAGTCCCTGGTCGGCGGCGTCGGCAAGATCATGAACAGCCCCTTTCCCGACAACCTCAAGCCCTGGTACGACACCAACCTTCCCGCCTGGAAGCTGGATGTCGCCAAGGCCAACTCGATGCTGACCTCCGACGGCTGGAAGATGACCAAGAGCGGCGTCCGCGAGAAGAACGGACGGATGCTCGAGTTCACCCTCTCGACCACCAGCGGCGACCCCCAGCGGTCGGCCGAGCAGGAGCAGCTGCAGCACGACTGGGCGCAGGTCGGCGCCAAGGTGACCAACTTCACCAACTTCCCCGCCGACCAGTACTTCGCCGACTTCGGGGAGAACGGGACCCTGGCCACCGGCCAGTACGACGCCGGTATCTACACGACCATCTTCGGGCCTGATCCCGACGCCTGGTCGACCTCGATCTTCCCCTCGCAGATCCCGAACCCCGCCAACCCCGGTGGGTCCAACTGGAGCCGGGCCAACGACCCGACTCTGACCAACCTCTTCACGCAGGCCGAGCTCACCGCCAGCCAGTCGCAGCGGCAGAAGCTCTATGACCAGGCTCAGGAGGAGTGGAACCAGTACCTTCCGCTGATCCCGCTCTACCAGCGGCCCAACGTCGCCACCGCGTCAGATAGTGTCGTCAACTTCCAGCCCGGCGCGCCCGCTCCCGGAGCGACGGCCTTCAACGGGCTGGACTACTGGAGCATCGGCGACTTCGGGATGAAGTCCTCCGCGAACTCCTGAGCGAGCGAGCGACAGCGCTCTGAAGAGGGCGGGGGTCGGTACCGACCCCCGCCCTCACCATGTCCGCGGGCAGGTGAACACGTACGGGTGAGAAGGCGGCGGGAGAGGGAACCGCCGGTGGCGACCACCCGGGGAGGGCATCGCCACCGGCGATGGGTCCGAGGCTAGGACACCCCGGCCGGGAGCTTCGAGGGCCGGCTCCGCCGGTAGGCCCGCGCCAGCTCGGCGCAGATCTCGAAGTTCTCGCAGAACTTGTCGTGTTCGGTCTTCTGCCTGACCGCGCTCACCGCCTCGTGCAGGCGGTCCCAATAGAGGTCGAAGGCGAAGGCGTCGAAGAGGAGGTCCTCGGAGATCAGGCGATGCACGGCCATCGTGCAGATCTCCTCGAAGAGGTGGGCGAGAGGAATCTCGTCCTCCTGCCTGGCGTCACCGGTGAGGAGTCGTGAGAAGGCCGGTGCGATGGCGGGCTCGCGCAGCACGCGCATCACGCCGAGGAAGACCGGAACGTCCTGCTCGCTCGCCGTCCCGAACTCGGGCTCCCGGTGGCGCGGCTTGCTCGGGTCGATGTTGATAGGTCCTGCCATGCCCTCAGAATAGGGCGCCTCGGCGCGCGCGAATCAACGAAAAGAGGCGGCCACTACCAGTCCGCGACCGACCCGTCGGGATGGAAGTAGCGCTGGGGCGCCTCGGGCTGGAAGGGGTGCTTGGCCGCCTCCGCCTCGTTCACCTCGACGCCCAGGCCGGGGGCGGTGGAGATCGAGGCGTAGCCCTGGCGCAGCTCGAGCGAGCGGCCCAGGACCTCCTCGCGCCAGGGCACGTCGTCGGTGAGCATCTCCTGAATCATCCAGTTCGGGGTGGCCAGCGCGAAGTGGACCGCGACGGCGAGGGCCAGGGGGCCGTTCGGGTTGTGGGGTGCCACCGCCATCGAGTGGGTCTCGGCCATGGCGGCGATCTTGCGAGCCTCCCAGAGGCCGCCGCAGTGGGAGAGGTCGGGCTGGACGATGTGGCAGGCCCGGCGCTCGATCAGCTCCCGGAACTGGCTCCGACCGACCAGCCGCTCGCCGGTCGCGATCGGGATCCGCGAGGCGGCGGTGACCTGGGCGGTGGCGTCGACGTCCTCGGTCGGGCACGGCTCCTCGAAGAAGAGGAGGCCGTGGGGCTCGAAGGCGTGGCAGTACTGGATCGCCATCGCCGGCTGGGTCCTGGCGTGGAGGTCGACGATCAGGTCCATCTCCGGCCCGACCGCCTCGCGCACCGCGGCGACCAGGCGCTCAGCGGCCCTCACCGAGGCGATCCCCTCGACCGGCTCGGTGCGGGGCACCGGCATGAACTTCAGAGCGCTGAAGCCCATCTCCTTGACGACCAGTGCCTGCTCCACCGCCTCGGCCACCTCGCTGGTCTCGTACATGGCCTCCATGTGGCCGCCGCCGAGGTGGTTGTAGAGCCGGACGCGGTCCCGGACGCGACCGCCGAGGAGCTCGTAGACGGGTACGCCCAGCCACTTGCCCTTTATGTCCCAGAGCGCGTGCTCGATGCCGCTGATCGCGGACATGCCCTCGATGCCGGCCCGCCAGAAGTACTGGCGGGTCATGATCTGGTACAGGTGCTCGATCCGCAGCGGGTCCTCGCCGACGAGAAAGCGGCCGACGTCGTTGATCGAGCCGACGACCCCCTCCGTCTTCCACTCCAACGTGGCCTCGCCCCAGCCGTAGAGGCCGGGCTGGTCGGTCTCGACCTTGACGAAGATCCAGTTCCGCATCCGGGCGTTGACGACCAGGGCCCGGATCGCGCGGATCTTCGGGCGGTGGCCGCCGTGGTTCGCCCCGGCGGCAGCGCCGCGTTCCAGATCCCGGCCGGCCTCGAGTTCGGAGCCGCTCACGTCGCTTCAACCTCCCGCGGCGGCGAGACCGCCGTGCTCAGGGGCTGGCCGGGGTTCCGCCGCTCGCCGTCGATCCCGCCCCGCACCCTCAGCCCGCGTCCCCCGCCGCCCCGGTGATCTGGTCCAGGTCGGGCCAGTTGCGCAGCAGTACCGCCCAGCGCTCGGGAGCGGTGGCATCGTACATCCAGGGCTGGAAGCCGAGGCGCAGATAGGTCCTGATCGCGGGCAGGCGGTGATCGTCGGTCTTCAGGAAGATCCGCTCGTGACCGAGCCCGGCGGCATGTCGGAGCACGGCCAGGCAGACCAGGCGGCCCAGCCGGTGGCCGCGGTACTCGGGCAGCGCCGCCACCCAGCCCAGCTCGGGCATCGGGGCGTAGGCGCCGCCGTCCGAGTGCAGGTGGAGCTGCGCGGTCGCCGCCGGCCGGCCGCCCACGCTGGCGAGGAAGGCGCCGCCGAGGGGCATCGGCGAGCCTGGCGCGAAGAGGGGCCTGGCCCGCTCCAGGTCCCACTCGCCGAGCTCGCCGTTGCCGTGGAGCAAGGACGTCCACATCTCGTGGTCGCCCGGGGTCAGCGTGCGCAGTTCGCAGCCCTCGGGGACGGCCAGCTCGGGCAGTCCGTTCAGCTCCCGCCGCATATGCAGTTGGACCGTCAAGACGCTTCCTCCTCTCCCGGCGCGTCCTCTCTGAAGAGCGGGGCCAGGCGGTGACGGACCGACTGTGAGTGATAGATGACCAGCCGCGCCGCCTCCTCCGGCTCGCGGCGGACGATCGCCTCCATGATCGCCTCGTGCTCCTGCACCGAGGGCTGCCAGGCGTCGACCTCGACCGCTCCCGCGTTGCCGAGCAGGTAGATGTCGGTGCGCTCCTCGTTCTGGACCACGAAGCGGGTCAGGATCGGGTTACCCGAGGCCTCGCCGACGAGCTGGTGGAACCGCCTGCCGTCGCGGAGGAAGCCGGCCAGGTCGGGCCTCCGAGCGTGGAGGCGGCAGTCCTCGACCACGGCCCGCATCGCCTCGGTGTGCCCCGGCGTGGCGCGCATCGAGGCGAGCCGGGCCAGGTACGGCTCGACGGTCTCGTTGGCGACGAACATGTCCACGAACTCGTTCCGGGAGAGACTCCGGACCCAGAGCCCCTTGCCCGCCCGGGGGCTGATCAGCGCCTCGTGCTCGAGCAGGGCCAGGGCCTCTCGCACCGGCGTCCGGCTGATCTCCAGCAGCTCGGCGATCGACTCCTCCTGGAGCGGCTGGCCGGAGGCGAGGCGTCCATCGAGGATGGCCTCCTTGATCGCATCGTAGGCGACCTCGCGCAGGCGTGGCGTCCTCGGGGCGTGGACCGGGTGCAGCGGGAGCTCCGGCGGCCGCCGACGGCCGCGCGCCGACGGCCGTCTCCGGCGCTCGCTGGGCTGAAGCTCATCCACGGGCATCGGCCATTAGTGTCGCATACAAAAATACGGCCGATCCACGTAGACGGAAGTGGTTGGCCATGCTAGCCTCGGGCCCACTGCGAACTCAAGATGGGGGTTTCGATGGGGGCGAGTTTGTATGCAAAGTCTTCGTCCGCTGCGTGACGAGGGTCCACCTGTATGCACGGATCGGCAACTGCCCTTCGTGCGCGAGGGGAGGGGGGTGACATGAGATCAATGCTGTCGCACGGCGGCCGCACGCGTGTCCGGCGGCGGGCGAGACTGCTCGCGCTGCTCGGGTCCGCGGTGCTGCTGGCCGCGGCCTGCGGGTCGGGAGGGGGCGGGACCGCCAACGTCCAGGCCTCCGCCGACAACAACCTGGTGGCGATGACCAACCCCGACATCATGGAGGGCCTGACCCCGCAGACGTCGGCGGGCTCGAACTCGATCGCCTCCTTCTACACGTACTACCACCAGATCTGGCACCAGAAGCTGCCCCACCTCAAGATCACCGAGGTGCAGGTCCCGGACGAGAGCACCGAGATCACCAAGACCCTGCTCGGCCAGAACGCGGGCGATCCTCCCGACCTCATCGGGCTGCACGACACCGTTCCCGAGCTCGTGCAGCGGGGGGCGCTGACCGATCTCACCCCGTACTTCAAGAAGGCGGGCATCACGCCCAGCGACTTCCTGCCGGCGATGGCCAGCTACGCGCGCTACGACGGCAAGTGGTACGCGCTGCCCGGCGCCTCCAACCCGACCAGCGGTGACCTCCTGGTCATCCCCAAGTACCTCAGCGCCGCCGGCGTCGACCCCAACAACCTGCCCCGCACCTGGACGCAGCTGCTGAGGGAGTCGGAGAAGGTGGTCCAGTTCGGTCCCGGTCACACGCTGGAGCGCATCGGCGAGCCGGTGGTCGGCGCCAGCGACATCTACATGATCGACGAGTTCTGCGGTGGTCCCTCGATCTGGAACGCCAAGACCGGATATCAGGCGTCGTCATCCTGCGTCGAGAACTACTTCAAGTACGAGAAGCAGCTGGTGGAAGCCTACGGTGGCTGGTCCACCTACGAGCGCTTCATCACCGGCGACCCCGGGCCCTGGAGCTGCTCGCCCAAGGACTACGTGGCGACCGGCAAAGAGCTGTTCGACCTCGACGCCTACTGGACCGGCGGCCAGATCGACCACCGCTACAACCTCACCTGGAAGCTCAGCGACGCGCCCAGCCAGAACGGTCAGCTGAACAAGGGCATCGAGCTCACGGCGTGGATGCTGGCCATCCCCAAGGGCGCCAAGGACCCCCAGGCCGCGTTCGACTTCTGGCTGACCACCTTCTACAACTACGGCTACCTGGCCGGGCCCACCACCAACGGCTACACGCGAGGCAGCCAGGTCCAGGCCTGGAACCAGCAGCTGATCAAGGCCCAAGGACGGATCCGGAGCAAGAACGGCTACGCCGGCAACCCCATCTCGAGCGCGCTCCAGGTCGTCGCCAGCGAGGCCAGCATCTCCGACACCAGCTACCCCCGCGGCACCTTCACCGCCCAGTACACGACGATCATGACCGACGCCTGGAACAACATCGCCTACAACAAGATGAGCGTGGGTCAGGCGCTGAGCCACGCGCAGCAGCAGATCAACTCCCAGGAGCACAGCATGGCCGGCGGTGTGAGCGCGAATTGATCGCCGCCCCGCCGGTCTCGAAGCCCGGACGCGGCGGCGACGTGCCATGACCGGCCGCGCCATCGCGGCAACCCGAGGGGGGGAGGCGGCGCCGCCTCTCCCCACAGCAGTGGCGGCAACTGCGGACCGGGCTGCTCTTCCTCGCCCCCTGGCTGATCGGGGTGCTGGTCCTCCAGCTCTACCCGCTGCCGGCCACGCTCCTCCACGCCTTCACCGACTACAACGGGATCCAGTTCCCGCCCGACTTTGTCGGCCTCAGCAACTTCGTCCAGGCCTTCACCCAGTCCCCCGCCTTCTGGACCGCGGTCGGCAACACCGTCTGATGGGTGTTGATCAGCGTGCCCGTGAGCCTGGTCGTCGCCATCGTCCTGGCCCTGCTGCTGAACACGCGCCTCCACGGGGCGGGGCTGTTCCGGACCCTCTTCTACCTGCCCAGCATGGTCCCGTACATCGGCGCCGGATCATCTTCGCCTGGCTCTTCAACCCCGCCGGGGGTCCGATCAACATCATCCTCGCGCTGCTCCACCTGCCCCAGCCGAGCTGGTTCACCTCGCCCGGCGCGGCGAAGCCGGCGCTCCTGCTGCTCAGCCTCTGGGAGGTGGGGCCGACGATGATCATCTTCCTGGCCGGGCTGCAGGCGATCCCGGTCGAGCTCTGCGAGGCGGCGTCACTCGATGGGGCCGGCGGCTGGCCGACGCTGACCGGAGACCCGTTCACCATCTTCCTGCTCCGCCAGTACATGCTCGGCATCCCGGTGAAGATGGGGGAGGCCGCCCGGGTCGACGGCGCCAACGAGTTCCAGATCTACCTGCGGGTGACGATCCCGCTGGTCAGGCCCGCCCTGGCGGTGGCGGCGGTCTTCGCCTTCGTCTACTCGTACAACAACTTCTTCGGGCCGCTGATCTACCTGACCAATCCCACCAACTACACGCTCTCGCTCGGCGTCTACCAGTTCATCCAGATCCACGGAACGCCCGACATCGCCGAGATCGTCGCCCACACGGCGCTGGTCGTGGCCCCCACGTCGTCCTCTGCGCGATCACCCAGCGCTGGGTGGTGCAGGGGATCCGTCTAACCGCCTGGAAGTAGTCCTTCGACAAGGAGGTGGGCATGAGTCGGACGGCGGACATCGCCATCATCGGCGGCGGCATCGTCGGCATGAGCTGCGCCTGGGAGCTCGCGCGCCGTGGCGTCGAGAAGGTCGTGGTCCTGGACAAGCAGAACCCGGCCAGCGGCACCAGCGGGGGTTCGGCCGGCGTCATCTGCCCGGTCGACCTGGGCGAGATCTACGCCCTCATGAACCTGGCCGGCTACGCCCGCATCCGCCACCTGGTCGAGGACCACGGTCTCGGCTTCAGCCGCTGGGGCAACCTCCACGCCGTCTACGAGCCCAACCCCTTCCCGTCGCCGCCCAGCGAGTACGTCACCCGCTTCGGCGGTGAGGCCGCCGACAGCATCTACACCTCCGAGGTACTGGAGGCGGCGGAGGTGCTCCGCCGCTGGCCCTGGATCCGCCCCCAGGTCATGCGCGGCGGTGTCGCCCGCCGGCTGCTGGGCGCCGTCTGGTACCGCAACCAGGGCTTCATCGATCCCTACGAGCTGGTCTCCGTCTACGAGCGCCTGGCCACCGCGACCGGCCGCGTCGAGATCCACCGCAACACGCCGGTGCTGGAGATGAGGGAGGAGGGGTCGCGGGTGCGGACGCTGGTCACCCGGAGAGGCGCCTTCGAGGCCGGCCAGGTGCTCAACGCGGCCGGGCCCTGGGGCGCCAAGGTCGCCGGCCTGGCCGGGTCGTCGATCGCCCTCACCCCGCAGCGGATCCAGGTCTGCGTCGCCACCGCCTTCGACGACGGCGTCGAGGAGGCGCCGCTGACCGGTGTCCCCGAGCTCGTCGGCGGGGTCGGCGTCTGGTCGCGCGGCGAGCTGGGCGGGACCCTGCTCTTCGGCCAGCACCACCACACCACCCGGCCCGGCAGCGCCGACGACCCGGACCACGTCAACCGCGTCAACGACCCCGGCTATCCGGCCTCGGTGGCCCGGGTCTACCGGCGGTACTGGGATCTGCCCAGGAGCCACTTCCTGAACGGGTGGTGCTGCGTCTACGGCACCACCGAGGACGGCTATCCGATCCTCTCCGGGGACGACCGGCTGGAGAACCTCCACCACGCCCTGGGCATGAACGGGCACGGCATCGTCATGCACGCCACCGTCTCCATGGCCATGGCCGGCCT
Source organism: Candidatus Dormiibacterota bacterium (assembly GCA_036272915.1). GTDB lineage: Bacteria > Chloroflexota > Dormibacteria > Dormibacterales > Dormibacteraceae > DATAXV01. The sequence continues at coordinate 5,037 of DATAXV010000057.1, read as the reverse complement.
GATCCTGGACCGATCGCCCGTGACCGACCTCGGACCGGAGGTCGGCCGCTGGCGCCGGCTGGACGTCTCCCGCCTCGACATGGGGCGGTTCGACCGGGGCGATCCGCTCTCCTTCGACCTCGCCGTCGAGGACCTCGAGAGGCGATGACGCGAGCGGTCGTAGCGTTTCGGCTGGACGTCATCACCGGTTTCGTGGAGGCAGCACCATGACCGATCTCGCCGAGCGTGCCCGACGCGTCATCCCCGGCGGCGTCAACAGCGGCCAGCGCAGCCCGGCGGGGATCGAGGGCCTGGTCCTGACCTCCACCGAGGGGGCCACCTTCACCGACGCCGAGGGGCGCCGGTACATCGACTTCCACGGCGCCTTCGGCCCGGCCATCCTCGGCCACAACGACCCCGAGGTCGACCGCGCCCAGGCCGACGCCGCGCGGAGGCTCGACCTGCCCGGGGTCGGCGTGACCGACGTCGAGATCGAGCTCGCCGAGCGGGTCGTCGACCTGGTCCCCTCGGTCGAGAAGGTGCTGATGACCTCGACCGGGAGCGAGGCCACCTTTCAGGCCCTGCGCGTCGCGCGCGCCGCCACCGGCCGCCGGTACATCATCAAGTTCCAGGGCTGCTACCACGGCTGGCACGACGCCGTGGCCATGAACGTGGTCACCCCCCGCGAGCGGATGGGCGAGAAGGACCCGCTCTCCAAGGGCATCCTGCCCGAGACCCTGGAGGCGACCATCGTCTGCCCCTTCAACGACGCCGGCGCGGTGGGGCGCGCGCTGGACGAGCATCCGGGCGACGTCGCCGCCGTGATCCTGGAGCCGATCCCGCACAACGTCGGCGCGATCCTCCCCCAGCCCGGCTTCCTCGAGGAGCTGCGCCGCCTCTGCACACGGCACGGAACGGTGCTGATCTTCGACGAGGTCATCACCGGCTTCCGCCACGGCCTGGGCGGCTATCAGGGCGTGGCCGGGGTGCTGCCCGACCTGACCACGATGGGGAAGGCCATGGCCAACGGCTACCCGATCTCGGCGCTGGGGGGCAGGACCGAGCTGATGGAGCTCTTCAGCACCATCCCCGGCAGTCCCGCCTTCTTCGCCGGGACCTTCAACGGCCACCCGGCCAGCGCCGCTGCCGCCATCGCCACCATCGACAAGCTCTGCCGGGAACCCGTCCACGAGCACATCTTCCGGCTCGGCGAGATGGCCAGGGAGGGTCTCCGCGACCTCTACCGGCGACTCGGGGTGCCCGCCGTCGTCAGCGGCTTCGGATCCGTCTTCGTGACCTACTTCGTCGAGGCGGAGGAGGTGCACAGTTTCGACGACCTGCTCGACCACGACGCCGACCTCTTCTGCGGGTACCGCGTCGCGCTGATGCCGAGCGGCGTCTTCGAGCTGCCCCTCAACCTGAAGCGAAGCCACATCTCGTACGCCCACACCGAGGCCGACATAGGCGCCCTCCTGGAGGCGACCGAGTCGGCCGTGACCACCGTCCTGCGCCGGCGGGAGGGGCGTGCCGCGGCGGGAGAGGGAGGAGCCAGATGACCGACGTCCATCACCTGCCCCGGGTCGAGCTCGACGTCCTCGCCGCCGAGCCCGGCGTGACTCCGCAGGCGGTGCGGCGGGAGGGCCGCTTCCGCGCCGCCCGGCGCTGCATCGACGCCCCGGCGATGGAGCTGAGCGCCGTCCCCGGCGCCGCCAGCTACGAGCTCCTGGTCCGGCCCCTGGGCCTGGGGGACGGCGGCTGGCGGCTGCGTAGCGCGGAGCCCCGCGTCGACCTGGGCTCGATCTGGACCGAGGCGCCGCTGGCGATGCTCCAGCTGCAGCCGCTGGCCCGCGACGGAGAGGGACGCCTGATCGGTGTGGGCAGCTGCACCACCCTGGTCCGCTCCCCCGACTGGGCCGGCTCCGACGGTCGAACCCTCGACTACCGGGACGCCGCCGGTGGCGTCGTCGAGCACCTCCTCCACCGCGCCCCGCCCGCGCTCGCCCATCCCGGCGACCCGGCCTTCATGTGGCACGCCTCGCTGAGCGTGGCCGAGCCGGCGAAGTACCACGACTTCCAGTTCCCGGCGCTGACCTACGCCAGCTTCATCGACCTCTTCCTGGCCGGTGCCGAGGCCGGCGTCGCCGGGGTCGACGGGCTGAGCATGGCCAGACGGCTCTGCGACTTCCTGATCGAGCACCCGGCGGTGGACGGCGGTCCCCTCGCCGGCGTCCCCTTCTCGACCATGGGCGGAGGGGGCGGGGGCGGCATGTGGGAGAAGGACACGACCACCGTGGTCCGCCTGGGCTGGCTCGGCTGCAGCGCGCTTCGACTGGCCCGGGCCTCCGGCGAGGACAGCTACGAGGCGTATGCGCGGCGCCTGGCCGAGGTTCTCCTCTCCCTGCAGCAGGAGGACGGCTCCTGGCCCTACCGGGTGCGGCTCGAGGACGGCGAGGTGGTCGAGCCCTACACCGCGGCCGCCGTCATCGCCATCCTCCTGCTGGAGCGGTTGGGGACGGCCGGCGGCGATCTCGGCGCGCGCTGCGCGGCGGCCGTCGAGCGGGGAACGGAGTGGGTCGTCGCCAACCCGGTGCGGACCGGTCTCTGGCAGCAGATGTACGAGGACGTGACGACGCGGGAGCCGTACACCAACCTCGAGCAGTGGGCTGCGCTGGAGACGGCCATGCTCCTGATCCGGCGCAGGCACCCCGACGCGCTGGAGCACGCCTCCCGCCTGATCCGGTACGTCGAGGACCAGTTCGTGATCTTCGGACCCGAGCCGATGCTGACGCCGACCGCCTACGAGCCGCTGACGCCCTCGGTGATCGAGCAGTACGTCTGCTACTGGCCGATGGACTTCCACACCGCCAACTACGTCAGGGCGACGCTGGCCATGCACGAGGCCTCCGGGATCGGGGTCTGGCTGGACAAGGCCGTCGCCTCCGCCAACACCATCGTCCGCTGCCGCCTGCCCGACGGCCGCTTCTCCTCGATCGTGCCCGACCGGCGGCTGGGGGTGTCGCCCGAGTTCCCAGCCTGGTACAACTGCATGGCCCACGCCGCCATGGTCCTGCTCGAGGTCGGACCCCGTCTGTGCCGGGCCGTCGACGCGGCCGGGTGAGGAGGAGGAGCGAAAGGATGCCAGTACGCTTCGGCGTGATCGGGCTCGGCCGCGGCCGGGGCCTGGTCCGCATCGCCCGCGCCGTCGGCGGGATCGAGGTCACCGCCATCTACGACATCGACGCGGCCCGAGCCGCCGGGGTCGCCGCCGAGATCGGCGCGCGGTGCTTCGACGACTACGCCGCCTTCCTGGCCAGCGACATCGACGTGGTCGTCGTCGCCTCGCCGGTGCCCAACCACGCCGAGCACGCGATCTCGGCGCTGGCGGCGGGCAAGCACGTCCTCAGCGAGGTCACCGCCTGCGCCAACGAGGCCGAGGCGCGCTCCCTGGTCGAGGCGGCGCGGTCCACGACCGGCGTCTACATGATGGCCGAGAACTACCGCTACCTGGACGAGGTGGAGCTGGTCCGCCGGCTCCACCTGGAGGGACGCTTCGGCGAGCTCTACTTCGCCGAGGGCGAGTACCTCCACGACTGCCGGGGCCTCTGGTACACGCCCCAGGGCGAGCTCACCTGGCGGGGCCGCGGAGGCCTCGGCGTGTACTGCACGCACAGCGTCGGGCCGGTGCTCTACATCACCGGGGGTCGCGTCACCAGCGTCAGCGCCATGGCCGTCGCGGGTGGGCGCTACGACCAGCGCGTCGCCATCCCCACCATGCATCTGATGCAGATGGACAGCACGGCCGGGGTCACCCTCCGCGTCCGGGTCGACCACGTCTCCCCCCGGCCGCACCAGATGGCCTACTACTCGGTGCAGGGGACGCAGGGCTCCTACGAGGCACCGCGCGGGTTCGGGGATGGGGCCAAGGTCTGGATGGACGGCGTCCACGAGCCCTCGCTGTTCCACGCCCCGGCGCAGTGGCACGCCCTCGGCGAGCACGCCCATCGCGTCATCCCGGAGCGGCTGGCGGCACCCAAGGAGGCGCGCCTGGGCGGCCACGGCACCAGCGAGTACTGGCTGTTCAAGGAGTTCCTGGCGGTGCTCCGCGGTGAGGTCGAGTGCCCCATCGACGTCTACCGGGCGCTCGACTACACGCTGCCCGGGATCGCCGCCCTGGAGTCGGCCGAGCGGGGCGGCGCGCCGGTGCCGGTGCCCGACCCGAGGATGTGGTAGGGGTGCCGCTCCGGGAGACCGAGCCCGGCTTCGCCGGCACCGCCGGCGTCGCGCGCCGCGACATCACGCCGCCGGTCGGCATCTACGCCCGCAACTGGGGGGCCGCCCGCCACGACGTCGCCGAGGGCGTGCACCGCCGCCTGCTGGCGACGGCGCTGGCCTTGGGCGGAGACTCCGGCGGGCCTCTCCTCCTGCTCTCCCTCGACCTCGGCTGGTGGCGCACCGACGAGGACGAGCTGCGGATGCGCCGGGCGCTGCTGGAGCGGACCGGGCTGGACGAGTCGCGGCTGCTGGTGGCCCTCTCCCACACCCACGCCGGCCCCTCCATCTGCCGCGACGACCGCGTCCAGCCGGGCGGCGAGCTGATCGAGCCCTACCTCGAATTCCTGGAGCGCGAGCTGTCCGAAGTCTGCGCCGAGGCGCTGGCCGGCAGGCGGCCGGCGGTGGTGACCTGGGGCGTCGGCCGCAGCCCGCTGGCACGGGATCGCGACCTCTCCGAGGGAGGTCGCCAGCTCTGCGGGTTCAACCCCGAGGCGCCCGCCGACGACACCCTCGTCGTCGGGCGCGTGGCCACGCCGGGCGGCGCCGTGCTGGCCACGCTCGTCAACTACGCCTGCCATCCGACCACCCTGGCCTCGACAACCGGCTGCTCTCGCCCGACTACGTGGGGGCGATGCGCGAGGTTGTGGAGGGCGGTACCAGGGGCGCGCCCTGCCTCTTCCTGCAGGGGGCGTCGGGCGAGCTCGGCCCCCGTGAGGGGCTGACCAGCTCCACCACCGTCGCCGACGCCAACGGCCGGGTGCTCGGCCACTCGGCCCTCGCCGTGTT
>DATAXV010000056.1:0-32599 GCA_036272915.1 Candidatus Dormiibacterota bacterium | reverse complement strand
CTGGACCTACAACCAGGGCGTCATCCTCGGCGGGCTCACCGACCTCTATCGCAGCACCGGCGATCGCTCCTACCTCGATGAGGCGCAGCTGATCGCCAACGCCGCCACCAAGAGCCTGGTCAACAGCAACGGGATCCTGGTCGAGCCCTGCGAGCCCAGCTGCGGTGGCGACGGCCCGCAGTTCAAGGGCATCTTCATGAGGAACCTCTGGTACCTCTACAAGTTCGACCACGATCCGGCCTACCTGCAGTTCATCCAGACCAACGTCCAGTCGATCTGGGCCAACGACCGGAACAGCCAGAACCAGCTCGGGCTGACCTGGGCAGGTCCCTTCGACTCCGCCGACGCCGCCCGGCAGAGCTCAGCGATGGACGCACTCAACGCGGCCATCCCGACCGGGCCGGTGCCCGACGCGACGGCGTCGCTGTCCAGCACCCAGGTGACGGTCGCCCCCGGCTCCTCGCAGACGGTGACGCTCGGGCTGCAGAACCTGACCAACAGGCCGGTCCTCGTCCACGCCGGCGTCTCGGCGCCGCCGGGCATCAGCGTCACCCCCTCGCAGGGCGGCGGCGCGCTCCGCCCCAACGGCCAGGATCCGGTGACGCTGCGGGTGTCCGCCTCGTCCCGCCTCGCGCAGAACTTCTACACGATCCCGGTCTCGGTCCAGGCCGACGGGGTCAAGCTGCCGACACGCTACCTCACGGTGCTGGTGGCGGCGCCGGCGAGCATCCTGCGCGACTACAACAACACCGGCATCTCGTCGGACTCCGACCAGCTCACCGGTGACTTCGACGGCCTCGGCTACAGCTACTCCGCGCAGGCGCTGGCCGGCGCCGGCCTGACGCCCGGCGCGACCGTGACCGAGAACGGCACCAAGCTCACCTGGCCGGTCTCGAAGGCGGGCTTCCCCGACAACATCCAGGCCGACGGCCAGACCATCCCCGTCACCGCCCCCACCGGGACCGCCCAGATCGGGTTCCTGGGCGCCGCCGCCGGCGGGCCGAGCCAGGGCGAGGTGACGCTGAACTACAGCGACGGGTCGACCGCCAACTTCGATCTGTCCCTCTCCGACTGGACCCTGAACGTCGGCGCGGACACGCCCAGCGCCGGCAACACCCAGGCCGCCAAGCTGTCGGTCCGGAACTGCGACTGCGGCACCCAGCAGTCGCTCGGGAACTACGTCTTCTACACGGGTCTGCCCGTCGACACCGGCAAGACCCTGTCCTCGATCACGCTGCCCATCAGCGCCGACCAGGGCACGCTGCACGTCTTTTCGATCGGCACCTCGAGCCAGGCGCTGAGCGGCCCCATCGTCGACGGCATCCAGCCGGCGACCGCGGACGCCGGCCAGCAGGTCACGATCAGCGGTTCCGGGTTCGGCGCCAGCCAGGGAGGGAGCTCCGTCGGCTTCACCGACAGCGGCGTCACCTGGGGCGCGTCGGCCGGTCCGGCGGCGGTCCAGGTCGACAGCTGGAGCGACACCTCGGTCGCCTTCACCGTCCCCAGCCCGAGCGGCACCGGCGACGAGTGGCACGTCGTCCCCGGCAGTGAGGCCACGGTCAGCGTGGTGACCGCGGGCGGGGCGACGTCCAACGCCGCGATCCTCGAGATCACCCCGAGCTCCAACCCGGCCGACTACTTCGACAACATCGGCATCTCGCCCGACGACGACCAGGCCTGCGCGAACATGGACGGCGACGGCTTCAGCCTCTCCGCCAACGCGCTCGCGGCCGACAACATCACCCCGGGCGGATCGGTCGCCGGCGACGGCCTCACCTTCACCTGGCCCGACGCCGCGGCCTGCTCGAACGACAACATCCTCGCCGCCGGCCAGACCATGCTCGTGCCGGGCGCGAGCGGCGACACCACGCTCGGCGTGCTCGGGACCTCGACCAGCGGCACCTCCAGCGGCACCCTGGTGATCCACTACACCGACGGATCGATCACGACCCAGACGCTGACCTTCAACGACTGGGCGGGTGGTCCGAGCGGTTCCGACACCGCCGTCGCGACGATGCCCTATCGCAACTCCGACGGCGGATCGTCGCAGACCCTGAACATGTACGTCTACGTCACCACCGTCCCCGTCGACTCGACGAAGACGGTGGAGTCGATCACGTTCCCCGACATCAGCGACCACGTCGGGGCGAGTGTCACCGCCATGCACATCTTCGCGGTGGCGATCGGCTCCTGATCGATCACAGAACCGGCGGGGCCCCATGGCGGGCCCCGCCGGTCCCGATCGGGCTCGCCTCCTGAATAGGAGCGGGCCCGGCCGGCCGCGTTCACCTGGGGACGGCCAGAGGCCGGCTCAGGTGCCGCTTGGCGAACCGCACGACCTCGTCGATGGCCTCGTCCGCCTCATTCAGCGCTCCGAAGTTGAGCTGGAAGAATCGACGGGCTGACACCGGATTCCAGCAGTCCGGCGTAGGCGGCGAGGCCGTCCTCCACCGCGGCCGGGTACGGGTGCTGGGGGCCTGCGAGGGTCCGGCCGCGACGCAGGGCTGAAGGGAGCGCCGACCCGGGACGCGACCGGCGCCGGAGGTCCCGACGCCGGACCGAAGGAGCTCAGGGAGAGGCGAGCCAGACCTGCATCGGGCCTGGCTCCCGGTTCGCCCAGGCGAAATAGGGCACCAGCGTCAGCTCCCGCGCTGCGCCGCCGGCACCGTCCGCCGTCGCCGTCCGGTAGAGCCGTCCCCGCCACCCCTCCCCGGGCGTGCGGACGGCGCCGCGCACGGAGACGGTGTGGATGCCGTCGAGCAGGTCCGGCCTCGCCGTCACCGTGCCCGCCTGCCTGCGATTGACGACCACGTCACGCGGGTCGGCGCCGGGGTTGTCGGCCGCCTCGAACGCGTAGACGAGCGGTCCGCGGGTGACCGCCACCGCCCCTCGGTCCTCGGTCACGTGGGGATGGGCCTCGACCAGGCGCACCGGCGTGGGCAGCGCCAGCCTGACCGTGTCTCCCACCCTCCATGGACGCCAGATCACCGCGTACGTCCCCGGCTCGGCGGGCACGTCGGCACGGCTGCCGTTGACCGTCAGCGACGCGCCCTCGGCCCAGGCCGGCACCCGGAGCGAGAGCGGGAAGGTGGCGGCGGTGCGGACCTCGACCTCGACGTCGCCCGACCAGGGCTGGCCGGTGCGCACGGCGAGCTCGACCTCACCTCCCCCGCCCACCCGCGCCCGGATCGTGGACGGCGCGTAGAGGTGGATCTGCACGCCCTCGCCGTCGCCCGTGGCCAGGTAGCCGGGAAGCGAGGCCAGCAGCCGGGCGACGTTGGGCGGGCAGCATGCGCAGGGGTACCACTCCTTCCGCCGGTGCCGGCCGTCGTCGGTCAGCGGGTTGACGTAGAAGTAGGCCCGACCGTCGATGGAGGGCCCGGAGAGGAACCCGTTGTAGAGGGTCAGCTCCATCAGGTCGGCGAAGCGCGCCGAGCCGGTGGCGAGCAGCATCCGCCAGTTCCACATGAAGCTGCCGATGGCGGCGCAGGTCTCGGTGTAGGCGCGCCCGTTGGGGAGCTCGTAGTCGGCTCCGAAGGACTCGACGTGGTGGCGGGAGCCGATGCCGCCGGTCACGTAGAGCTGGCGCAGGGCCATGTTCTCCCACATGCCCTCCAGCGCCGGGCGGAGGCTCTGGTCGCCGGTCTCGAGCAGGACGTCCGTGGCGCCGGCGTTGAGGTAGACGTTGCAGACCGCGTGGCCCTCCATCCGCCGGTAGTCGCGGAAGGGCAGGATCTCCTGCTCCGCCGAGTTGATCAGGCCCAGGCCGCGGCGCACGTCGAGGAAGAAGCGGGCCTGGTCGAGATAGCGCCTCTCCCCGGTCTCCCGGTACAGCTCGACCATCGCCATCTCGATCTCGGGGTGCCCGTCGGTCTCCTCCTGCCTGCCCTCGGCGGCGGGTCCGAAGCGATCGCAGATGTGCCCGGCGAGCCGGCGCGCCACCCGCAGCAGCCGCTCGTCGCCGGCCCGGTGGGCGGCGACGGCGGCCTGGATCAGGTGGCCGGAGGAGTAGAGCTCGTGCCGGTGGGTGAGATCGGTCCACCGCTCACCGGCGTGGTCCCGCGAGTAGTAGGTGTGGAGATAGCCGTCGGATCGCTGGGCGCCCTCGATCAGGTCGACGGCCCCCTCGAACATCTGGCGAAGGTCCCCGTCCTCGCCGTCGGCCAGGCTCCAGGCCAGCGCCTCGACCCACTTGTAGACGTCCGAGTCGTTGAAGACGAAGCCCTGATGCTCGCCCTCGGCGCCCGCCGCCCAGCGGAAGTTCTCGAGCCGGCCCGTCTCCTCGATGCACCGGTGCTGAAGGGGGATCGACACCTCGCGGTTCCGGCGGCGACGCCGCGCCCAGAAGCCGTCGTCGAGGCGCACGTCGCCCAGGCCCAGCGCCCTCAGGCGTGCCGAGGGGCTGGCGGCGGTGTCGACGATCGGTGCGCGGGCGTGCTGCGGATCGCTGGGCATCGGCTCCTCCTCATCTCCCGGCGCGGGCTCACCCGGAGGCGGCGAGCAGACGCAGGGTGTCCATGTACACCGTAACCGGGGCCGTCTCCTCGAAGAGGTAGAGGTTGACGCCCGCCATCTGGCTGCGATCGAAGGGGATGGTGTCGACGTCGATCATGGCCGTCGTCGCCGCGTCGACCGGCAGCCAGATCGGGTGCTTGTCGTCCGACGCTCCGGCCAGGGGCGTGAACTTGATGTAGAGGGCGAGGGGCACACCGCCGTTGGGGTTGTAGAGATCGAAGGCGAGGTACCGGTAGGGCGACCACCGAGGTCGGTGGCGGCGTCGAAGGTAAGGCCCGGCCAGGAGTAGGAGGTCCCGAAGACGAGCTCGACCGAGGAGGCGCCGCCGGTGACGTGCTGGCTGGAGAGGGCCGCGGTCACGCTCCGCAGCGACATCCGGGCCAGGTCGGCCTCGCTCTCGAAGCCGTTGAGGAGCGTCTCCTCAAGTTGCGGCGCGGGCGGCGTCACCAGCACCGAGCGGGTGAAGGTCTCGACCCGGCCCTGCGCCTCGAGCCGGAACCGCAGCGGCTGCACCCCGGCGGGGAGCGCGACCACCGCCTGCTGGACCTCGGCGCCCCCCACCGGGCCCTTCGGCGTCGTCGGCCGGCCCTCGGCGAACACGGCCACGCCCGGCTCGGTGTAGATGGTGGCGACCACGTGGCCCGCCGTGGTGTCGCCGAAGACGACCAGGCACTGGATTCCCCGCGGCAGCGAGGTGATCATGCCGGCGACCTCGGCGCGCACGGCGGAGAGGTTGGCGGGGTCCGGATCGTAGTCGTCGAGGGCGGAGAAGAGCCGGTCGAAGAGCGGGCGCTCGACGTCGCCGGGAGAGACCAGGCCCTCGATGCCGAGCCCACGGCGACCCGCGAGGAAGGCCGGAGAGCCAACGTAGGTAAGGAGAGACATGAAGGCTGCGCTCTATCGACAGACCGGACCGGCGTCGGAAGTCCTCTCCGTGGAGCAGCTGGACCGCCCGGAACCGGGTCCGGGTGAGGTTCGGGTCCGCGTTCACGTCTCCGGGGTGAACCCGACCGACTGGAAGAGCAGGTCGGGCGCGACGACGCGTCCCATCGCGGGCTTCCAGGTCCCCCAGCACGACGGCGCGGGCGTGATCGACGCGGTCGGCGACGGCGTCGATCCGGGCCGGGTCGGCGAGCGCGTCTGGCTCATGCTCGCCGCCGCCGGACGGCCCTGGGGCACGGCGGCGGAGTGGACGGTGCTCCCCTCCGATCAGGCGGTGCCGCTTCCCTCCTCGGCGTCGTTCGACCTCGGCGCCAGTCTTGGCGTGCCCGCCCTCACCGCCCATCGCTGCCTCTTCGCCGACGGCCCGATCGACGGACGCACCGTCCTCGTGGCGGGGGGCGCGGGAGCGGTCGGGCATTACGCGATCGAGCTGGCCAAGCACGCCGGCGCCAGGGTGGTCACCACGGTCAGCGGACCGGAGAAGGCCGAGCTCGCGCGTCGGGCGGGCGCCGATCTGGTCGTCAACTACCGCGAGCCGGACGCGGAGCAGCGGATCCGGGACTTCGCCCCGCGGGTGGACCGCGTCGTCGAGGTGGCGCTTGGCGCGAACCTGAGGCTGGACCTGGCGGTGTCCGGTCCGGACACGGCGGTGGTCGTCTACGCGGCCGACGGCGAGGATCCGGTGCTCCCCGTCCGCGCCTGCATGACGGCGAACGTGGTCCTGCGCTTCGTCCTTCTCTACGGGGTGCCGCGCGCCGAGCTGCTACGCGGGGCGAGCGACGTCAGCGCCGCGCTCGCCGAGGGCGCGCTCACCGTCCTGCCAACCCACCACTACCCCCTGGACCGGATCGCCGAGGCGCAGGACGCGGTCGCCAAGGGGGCGGTCGGGAAGGTCCTGGTCGACATCCGGCCGACCGCCTGAGTTGGAGGTCGGCGGCGGGCATGGCACGCCACGCCCGCCGCCGGCCTCACCGGACCCCGCCTCCCCGCGCCGCCGGCGACGTGGGCGGATCCGGTGCTCAACCTGAAACCGTGAGGACGGCTCAGACGGTCAGCAGATGGCCGACCAGGTCGCGCTCCTGCTCCAGCTCCTCGGTGGTCTTGCCGATCAGCTCCTGCGCCGCGGCGTCGTGGGAGATGCCCTCGACCACCCGGGTCGCGCTGCCGTCGCTGACCACGGGGAAGCCGAAGACCAGACCCTCGGGCACCCCGTACTCGCCGCGGCTGATCACCGCCAGCGAGGTCCAGTCGCCGGCCGCGGTCGGCTGGCGGATCGAGTTGACCGAATCGATCACGGCGCTGGCGGCGGAGCCGGCCGAGGAGAGCTTGCGGGCGGCGATGATGGCCGCGCCCCGCTTCTGCACGGTGCTGATGAAGTCGCCGCGGAGCCATTCCCGATCGGGGATCACCTCCGGCACCGGCCGTCCGCCGATCCGGGCGTTGGCGGCGTCGGGGTACTGGGTCGCCGAGTGGTTGCCCCAGATGGCGAGGTTGGTCACCTCCCCCACCGGCGTCGAGGCCCTCCTGGCGAGCTGGGTCTTGGCCCGGTTCTCGTCGAGCCGGGTCATCCCGAACCAGCGGTCGTCGGGGATCTCGGGCGCGTGCGAGCGCGCGATCAGACAATTGGTGTTGCAGGGGTTGCCGACGACCAGGACCCGGACATCGGGGGCGGCGCGGGCGGCCAGGGCCTCGCCCTGGGGACCGAAGATGCCGCCGTTGATGGCGAGCAGGTCACCCCGCTCCATGCCCTCCTTGCGCGGCATCGCCCCCACCAGCAGGGCCCAGGACACTCCGTCGAAGGCGACCTTGGGGTCGGCGCTCATCTCCACGCCGGCGAGCAGCGGGTAGGCGCCGTCCTCGAGCTCCATGGCCACGCCCTCGAGCGCGGTCAGGGCGGGCTCGATGTCGAGCAGGTGGAGCACGACGGGCGTGTCCGGCCCCAGCAGCTGCCCGGAGGCGACGCGGAAGAGCAGCGAGTAGCAGACCTGACCGGCACCGCCGGAGACGGCGACGTGGACAGGCTGGGGGCGCGGGGTCTGGGCTTCGGTCATTCCTATCTCCTCTTCGTGGATCGCGCTCCTCAGGATAGTGCGACGGCCACTTCCCATCGGCGCCCCGAGGTGAGTACAGTACGGTGGGGTCTGATGCAGCACAGCAGCAACGGCAGCAGGACCGTTCTCGTCATCGACGCCGACCCCGAGCGGCGGGCGGTGATCCGGCGGGTCGCCGGACGCCGCGGCCTCGTCACCAGGGAGGTCACCACCCACGCCGACGCCGTCGGCGGGCTGCAGAGCCGGACACCCGACCTGATCATCCTCGACGCCGACCTCGCCGACGGCCGCGGGCTCTGCGGCTACCTCCGAGCCGAGGAGCTCCGAGCCCCGATCCTGCTCCTCGTCGCCGACGCCTTCGACCTGAGGGTCGGACTCCGGCTCGACGCCGGCGCCGACGACGTCCTGGTCAAGCCGATCGACCCCGAGGCGCTCTCCGAACGCCTCGACGCCCACCTCGAGCGGGACGTCAGGACCTGGACCGGCGCCGGGCCCCTGCAGTTCGACGACCTGACCCTCGACGTCTCCGACCAGCGGGTCTACGAGCGGGGCGTGGAGGTCCCGCTCAGCCGGACCGAGTTCGACCTCCTCGCCGTGCTCGCCTCGCGGCCGGGCCAGGTGTTCAGCTCGGGCGAGCTGCTCCAGCGCATCTGGGGCTACCAGGGCGAGGATGCGGTGCACGTCCTGCGGGCCGGTATCGGCCGCCTTCAGAAGCTCATCGAGGACCACCCCGAGCGCCCGCGGCGGGTGCAGGTGGTGTCCCCGCTCGGCTACCGCTTCAGCGGCTGACCTCCGGCCCCGCGTCAGGGGTCTCCGGCCCGGGGTCGCCCGGCGATCGACGGAACCTCGCCCGCCTGACCTCCTCCCACGCCGGGGTCTGAGGGGCCGGGGAGCGCCGCAGACGGAGCTCGACGTCCGGCGGCAGCACCTCGTTCACACCGAGCACGCGGGCCTCGACCCAGTCGCCGACCTGGTTCTGCTGGTTGTAGACCTTGAGCGCGCGGGCCCTCGCCGCGACCTCGGACTCCGGCATGTTCAGCGCCGTCTCCAGCCCGGAGGCGATGCTGTCCGTGTCGTAGGGATCGACGCCGACGACCAGGTTCCTGACCTCGTCGTCGTAGGAGCCGATGCGATTCGAGACGACGGCCGCGATCCCGCTGCGGTTGGCCTCGATCGCCTCCCTCCAGACCAGCGCGTACCCGTCCTCGACGGAGACGGTGGCGATGACCGCCGCACCCGACTCCCAGGCCGCCATCTCCCGCTCGTCCTGTGCCTGACGCTCGATGATCGGCACGCGCTCGGGCCGGCCGGGGAGGGCGAAGCGGGAATTGCCGGCGTCGCGCGCCCTGGCCATCTCGTCCAGGTTGTCGCGGTACTCGGGAACGTCGAGGCGGCTCGGCTGGACGAAGGAGAGCAGCGGGACCGGCGACTCGAGCCGGGGCTCGGCCTCGACCAGGTCCTCGAAGTCGAGGATGGGGACGTCGGGATACCGCCGCCGGACCTCGCCCAGGGACAGGTCGCCGAGATCCGGATAGCGCCGTTCGCGCTCGGCCGCGTCGAGGCCGAGCAGCTGGGGATGATCGGCCAGGATCCGGCCGTAGGGGATGAAGCCATGCTCCGGATGGCGCTCCCAGAGCCGGGTCGCCGCCGCGTAGAGCCGCGGGTGGTTCTTGCTCGGATCGGTGCGGCCGACGTTGAGCATGTACCGGCGGACGCCAGGCGGCAGCGTCGGCCGGAGCGCCCTCAGCCGCGTCTCCGAATCCGCGGCCAGGCGCCTCATCCGCTGCAGGTCAGGGTTGATGTGGTTGATCTGGACCACGACCCGCCGCAGCGGGCTCCCGTCGGGGCCGAGGACGGCCACCTCTCCGCGGTCCCGGTCGACCCGATAGCGGGATGGAGACAGCTCCCGCTCGACCTGGGAGAGGAAGCGGTCGACGAAGCGGATGGAGTGGAACTGGAGGTTGTCGGCCGCCAGCATCGCCTCCAACTGCTCGCGCCGCAGCCACTCCGGGAAGACCTGCGCGTCGACCGGGCGAGGCTCCTGCATGGGGATGTGGGAGAAGTGCTGGATGGTGACCCCCACCCGCCGCTCCTCGAGGAGCGCGCGCACGCGGGTGTTGCACCTCTCCAGCTGGTAGTCGTCGATCAGGGCGAGCACGTGGTCCGGCCGGACCCCGTCGCGCTCGGCCAGAGCCTCCTCGACCGCCGCCCTGGCCAGCGCCTCGGTGACCACGGTGACGCTGCCCGGGTCGTCCGGTCCACGGCCGTGGACCAGCCCCCACAGCTCCTCCGGATCGGGGACGGTGCGGTGGAGGCGGTGGCGCTCGAACCAGATGTGAGGGTTGACGAAGCGGCTCAAGAAGTCCTGGCGGGGCTGGTCGTCGACGTCGACCAGCCGCATCCGCACCGGCTGGTCGCTCTCGGGGACGACGACGCCGCCGTTGCTCTCGGCGAGCTGCTTCAGGGCCAGGTGGGAGGCGCTCTGAACCAGGGAGACGATGGTGGCGCCGGTCCATCCGGCGAGCTCGACCATCGGCCGCGCGGCCCCTCCCGCCTGACTGTGCCGGACCCTGTCACCGTCGAACTCCAGAGGCGGACGGTTGATCAGGATCACCGTGCTGAGGGGCACTCTTCAATTGTCCCTGAGGAGCGCGGACAGGGGTCGGACGATTGAAGGCTCGATTAGCATGGCCGGGGTGGAGGCAGCGTTCCTGGGGATCGACGTCGGCACCGCCAGCAGCAAGGCGGTGCTGGTCTCCGATCGCGGCGACGTCCTGGCCTCGGCGCAGCGGCCGCACGGCAGCGCCTCCCCCCGCCCCAACCAGTTCGAGCACGACGCCGAGGCGATCTGGTGGGGCGACGTCAGGGCCCTCATCGCCGAGCTCGGCCCGGCCGCCGGCGGGGCCAGGGGGATCTGCGTCAGCGGCATCGGACCCTGCGCCCTCATCACCGACGAGGAGGGCGATCCGCTCCGTCCGGCGATCCTCTACGGCATCGACGGGCGGGCGACGGAGGAGATCGAGACCCTCACCGCCGCCCTCGGCGAGGAGGCGATCGAGGAGCGCTGCGGCAACCGGCTCACCACCCAGTCGGTCGGGCCTAAGCTGGCCTGGCTGGAGCGGCACGAGCCGGAGGTGCGGCGGCGGGCGCGACGCTGGCACAGCTGCTCCAGCTTCGTCGCCCGGCGGCTGACCGGCCGCCACGTCCTCGACCACTACACGGCGAGCACGGCGGAGCCGCTCTACGACGTCGCCGCCCACACCTGGTGGGACCGGGGCTGGGAGGCGGCCGCGCCCGGCCTGACGCCGCCCGACCTGGCCTGGCCCGGCGACGTCGTCGGCACCGTGACCGCCCGGGCCGCCGGCGAGACCGGCCTGGCCGAGGGCATCCCCGTGCTCGCCGGCAGCATCGACGCCGTCACCGAGGGCGACGGCGTCGGCGTTCGCGAGCCGGGCGACACCGTGGTCATGTACGGGTCGACCATGTTCCTGATCCAGGTCCTCGACCGCCGGCGGCGCCACCCCGGACTCTGGGCCAACGACGGCACCCGCCCCGGGCGCTTCTCGCTGGCCGCGGGGATGGCCACCTCGGGTCTCGTCACGACCTGGCTGGCCGGCATCGCCGGCGCCGACGTCGGCGACCTGGTCAGGGAGGCGGGCTCGATCCCCGCCGGCAGCGAGGGCCTCGTTCTCCTCCCCTACTTCCTCGGCGAGCGGACCCCGCTCTTCGACCCCGAGGCGCGGGGCTGCTGGCTGGGCCTGACCATCCATCACACGCGCGCCCATCTCTATCGCTCGGTCCTGGAGGGGGTGGCCTACGGCGTCCGCCACAACCTGGAGGCGATGGCCGAGGCGGGGCCGCCGTCCCGGCGCCTGGTCGCGGTCGGGGGCGGCACCCGCGGTGATCTGTGGACCCAGATCGTCAGCGATGTCGTCGGCCTGCCCCAGGAGGTTCGGGCCGTCACCATCGGCGCCGCCTACGGCGACGCCCGACTCGTCGCCGAGGCGCTGGGCGTGGACACGGCGGCGTGGAACCCGATCGTCCACCTGGTGCGGCCCGACGCCGCCAACCGGGAGCGGTACGAGGAGCGGTATCAGGCCTACCGGCGCCTGTATCCGCTCCTCGCCGAGGAGATGCACCGCCTCTCCCGGAGCTGAACGCTCCGGCTTCACCCCACGGCGGCGAAGAAGATGGCCATGTCGGCGGCCAACGCCTCCGGCCGCTCCATCGCCACGAAGTGGTGTCCGGCCCGGTTGCCCTCCGGCCAGTGGACGATGTGGTTGTGCCGCTCGGCCAGCCGGCGGATCCCGGGAGGGCCGCTGTAGACCCCGGTCGGCGCCTCCCGCTGGCCCCGCGGCCAGGCGAAGCCGGTGCTGTCGTACATCGGCCACGACGAGGACCCGAAGCTGCCGGTGAACCAGTAGACGCTGAGGTTGGTCAGGAACAGGTCGGGGTCAATGACCTCCTCCAGCGGCTGCTCGGAGACCGTGAACTCGTGGAACTTCTGCGCCATCCAGGCCAGCGCCGCGAGCGGCGAGTCGTGCCAGCCGTAGGCGAAGGTCTGCGGGGCGGCGCGGAGCAGCGCGTGGTGGTCGACGCCGCTCCGCCAGCTCTGCTCGCCGAGAGCGGCGAACGCGGCCCGCTCGTCCTCGGTCAGCTCGGGGAGGTCGGCCTCGGTCGGGAGGCCCAGCCCCCCGATGACGTAGACGCCGGCGACATGGTCGGGGGCGGCCAGGGCGACCTCGGGAGCGACGTAGGCGCCCAGGTCTCCGCCCTCGACGCCATACCGCTCGTAGCCGAGCCGCCGCATCAGCTCGGCCCAGATCCGCGCCACCCGCTCCGTGCTGAACCCGGTCTGGCGAGGGGCGGTGGAGAGGCCGAAGCCGGGCACGGAGGGCGCCACCACGTCGAAGGCCCGCCCGCCCTCGCGGCCGTGCGCGGCCGGGTCGACGAGCGGGTCGATCAGGTCCAGGAACTCGACGATGGAGTTCGGCCAGCCGTGGCTGAGCAGCAGGGGCAGCGCATCCGGCTCGCGTGAGCGGATGTGGAGGAAGTGGATGTCGAGTCCCTCGATCCGGGTCGTGAACTGGGGCAGCGCGTTGAGCCGGGCCTCCTGGCGGCGCCAGTCGAAGCCGTCGCGCCAGTGCTCGGCGAGCACTCGCAGCTCGGCGACCGGAACGCCGCGCACCCACCCCCCGCCGGGCAACTGCGCCGGCCAGCGGGCCTCCTCGAGCCGCCGGTGCAGCCGGTCCAGGTCGATGTCCGGGATCTCGATGCGGAAGGGCGTGATCTCATCGGTCATGCGGCGCAGCCTATGGAGCAACTAGGTCGGTTACCGACCTAGTTCGGGCACTATTCTCGAATGCGTGGCCCACACACCGGCGCGCCTGCTCCGCCTCCTCTCCCTGCTCCAGACGCCCCGGGAGTGGCCGGGCAGCGAGCTCGCCCGGCGGCTCGAGGTCAGCCCCCGGACGGTCCGGCGCGACATCGACAGGCTCCGCGAGATCGGCTACCCGGTGGAGGCGACGCAGGGCGCGGCCGGCGGCTACCGCCTGGTCGCGGGCCGGGCGATGCCGCCCCTTCTCCTTGAAGACGAGGAGGCGGTGGCGGTCGCACTGGGGCTGCGGGCGGTGGTCAACGACGCCATCGAGGGCATGGACGAGGCCTCGGCCGGCGCCCTGGCCAAGCTCGAGCAGGTGCTGCCCGCACGCCTGCGCCATCGTGTCGCCTCGCTGCACGCGGCGACGGTGCCGCTGACTCCGGGCGACGGACCCACCATCGACCCCGGTCTGCTGACCCAGATCGCTGCCGCCATCTCCGGACGGGAGCGCCTGCGGCTCGCCTACCGGTCCGGCCAGGGCGACGAGAGCGAGCGGGTGGTCGAGCCCCACCGGCTGGTCACCGCCGGTCGCCGCTGGTACCTGCTCGCCCACGACCGCGGGCGGGGCGACTGGCGCACCTTCCGCCTGGACCGCATCCTGGCGGCGCGACCGGCCGGCGCCCGCTTCACTCCCCGGCCGCCGCCGCAGGGGGGCGCCGCCGCCTACGTCGCCTCGCGGCTCTACTCGCTGGCTCCCACCTATGGTGCGGTGGCGCGGGTGGACGCCCCGGCCGAGGAGGTCGCGCGGCGGCTGGGCCCAGCGGTGGAGGTCGAGCCGCACGACGCCGGCCGCTGCCGGATCCGGATGCACACGGACACGCTGGAGTGGCTGGCCTTCCGCCTCGCCCTGCTCGGCAGCGACTTCGAGGTGGAGGAGCCGCCCGAACTGATCGAGCACCTCCGCCGGCTCGGGGCTCGGATCAGCCATGCGGCCGGTGCTGCTGCCCGGCCCACGCGCCCGCCGGCGATGTGAACTCCTCTGGGCTTGCCGTCGGCGCACGCGGGCTTCGAGGTCGCCTCGCCCCGGCATGAATCGCCGTTCCCGGGACCGTCCGGCCCCTCACCGGTCCCGGCGGAGCCGAACTCTGTAGGATGCCCGCGGATGGACAGTTCCCACTCTTCGCCCGACGGTCGATGGCGTTGGGACGGGCGGCAGTGGGTACCCGCGCAGGGGCCCACGCCAGGTACGGCGCCCGGAACCGGGCGCGGTGGCGGTCAGGCGCAGGTGTCGGCCGACGGAAGGTGGTGGTGGGATGGGCGGCAGTGGCCGCCGGTGGGGGCACCCGCCCCGCCCCGCGGACCCGCCGCCCGCCGCTCGCGGACAGGCCCCTGGGCCGTTCTCGCCGCCCTCCTCATCGTCGTCGTTGTGGTGGGGGCCATCTTCGCCCTGCACATCGGCGGCCTCGGCCTCGGCGGCAGCGGATGGGGGTCGCCATCGACCGTGCAGAGCGCGCTGACCGCCAAGGGACTCGAGTGCGAGGAGTCCGTGGTGCTGCGGCCGGCGAGCACCATCTGCCAGGTCGCGCGGGGCGCCAGTTTCCTCGCCGCCGGCGTGACCACGGACGAGCACGTCGCCTACGTGGCCGCGTCCACCAGCCATCTCAACGCCTCGGCCACCTCGAGCATGGCCGCCTTCGCCGAGCCCTATTTCGTGGCGGCCGTTGCCGACGGCGCCGAGCGGGGCTCAGCGCGGAGCTGGCTCGAGGCCCACACGGGAACGACCGGCCACACCATCATCAGCTCGCTGGACGGGCACGTCCTCAATCTCGACCTGGTCGCCAACTCCTCGACCGGCGACTCGGAGCTGTCCGTGGTCCTTGACGACCGGCAGACGGGCGGCAGCACCCCGGTTCAGACCAGGGCCCTTCCCGCCATCACGACCAGCGACGCCATGTCCCACTTCGCGAGCATCGGCCTCAGCTGCTCCACCAACCCGCCCTACTGCGACGCGACCACGGCCAACGCCTACACCGACGGCTCGGTCGACCCGAACACGAACTCCGACGCCGTCGTCCCTCGGGACCGGGACCTCGGCTACGGCGTCGTCGACTGCAATCGCGCCGACGTCCACAACCCTCCCGGGAACCTGCCGGGCATCGTCAACGCCCCGATGGAGAGGAACCTGGCGGGCGTCCTCGGCATGGTCTTCACCAGCCCGGCCGATCAGCAGCGGATCCTGGCCTGGCTGACACCCAAGCTCGCCAGCTGGGCCCAGTACGCCGGCTACCGGCTGGTCGTGAAGGGGATCGCGATCACCCTGTACGCGTTCGCCGGCAACGCCAACGGAAGGGTCGGCTTCGGCTGGGGCGTCAACGTCGACCCGGTCCACTTCGATGGGACCGTGGTGCAGGCGTAGCCCGCGCGGACAGGCTGGAGTGGCGCCCTCCATCACACCAGGAGCCCGGATCACCCAGGCCGAACGCGGGCGGCGTCGTTCGCTGGCATGCTCGTCAGATGACGGACGCTGATCCAGACGCCCCGCTCTCCCGCACGGCCGCTTCGGTGGCGGTCGCGGACATCGGCTGGCGCTACCTGCTGGGCACGCTCGCGGCCTCGGTGCCGGTGCCCTCGCTCGCGCGAGCCGGCGAGGTCGCCGCCGTTGCCGTTGCCGCCGGCGGGCACGACGCGAACGCTCACCTAAGGGTGGACCTGCGGCCGGACCGGGTCGAGTTGTCGGTGCAGACCAGGGCCCGGGGCGTCGTCACCGGTCTCGACACCCGGCTCGCCCATCGCATCGCCGACGCCATCGCCGGGCTCGGGCTCGGCCCCACCGGCGCGACCTCGGACGAGTCTCCGCGGCCGGTGCAGATGCTGGAGATAGCCATCGACGCCATCGACATACGGGCGATTCGGCGCTTCTGGAAGGCGGTGCTCGGTTACGTCGACGAACCCGGCAGCGAGGGCCCGGAGGACGCCCTCGTCGACCCCGCCGGCCAGCTTCCGGCCGTGTGGTTCCAGCAGATGGACGCCCCGCGGCCGCAGCGCAACCGCATCCACCTCGACATCACCGTCGCTCACGACGAGGCCGAGGCCCGGGTGCACGCCGCTCTGGCCGCCGGCGGCCGACTCGTCGACGACTCCCACGCCCGGTCGTTCTGGGTCCTGGCGGACGCCGAGGGCAACGAGGTGTGCGTCTGCACCTGGACCGACCGCGACGAGCGGCAGTAGAGGCACAGGCGACGGGATCGGCCGTACGGCCGGCGGAGATGCGATCCGTCGAGGTGGCGCTCCGACACCGCGGCCGATTCACTCTCGAGGATCTGCGCTCTGACCCTCGGCGCTCAGGCGGACGATCGGGATGACCCGGTCGGTCCTCTCCTGATAGCCGGCATAGCCCTTCGCCAGCGATGTGATCTCCTGCCAGGCCCGCTCGCGCTCGGCACCCTCGAGCAAGTCCGGCCGGACCCTGATCCGTTGCCTCGCCACCGAGACCCAGACCTGGTCCGGATGCCGCGCCAGGTTCAGGAGCCAGGCCGGGTTTCGCGGTGAGCCGCCGTTGGACGCCACCACCACCCAGCTCCGGGGTTCGGGCGCCTCCGCCTCCGGACCGTCGGTGGAGCCGGGGAACACGCCGAGCACGGTCAGGCGCTTCAGGCCGGACCGGGCGCCGACCGTCTCCAGCTCGATCAGCGGACGGCCCTGCACCCGCATCCGACCACCGAACACGCGGTAGGCGAGATGAAACACGCCGACCATCGCCGCCATGAGCGGTCGGGGCATCTTCCAGTCGTTCCCGCGAGTTCCGCGGGGCGGCACGACGATCGGCATCAATCCAGTCCTCCTACGCTCAGGTCAGGCATCGGCACGCCACGCTCATCCCAGCGTGCGGGCGTTTCGAGGCGTCCGGAAGGCATCGCCATCGATCCCCCAGGCGACGACGCGCCGGGGGCGGATCCGAAGCCAGGAGGGACCGAATCCCGGCCCTATCCCCTCGCCACCGGTCTCGTGCAGCTCGGCCGTGCCCCGCAGCTCGATGCCCCGAGGCGTCCAGGGGTCGACCGATGCGAGGTCGTCGATCACGAAGGCAACCCTGGGGTTGGCGAGCAGGTCCCGCCACTTCATCGATCGATCCATGCCGTGGCCGCCGACGTCGATGCTGTCCGCGCCGGCGTCGTAGCGGAAGCCGACCGGGACCACATGAGGCCTCCCGTCGACCCCGACCGTGGCGAGCCGGCCGAGGCGCTGAGAGCCGAAGTAGGACCGTTCCGCATCCGTGAAGTTGCCCATGCGTTCCTCCAAAGGCACCGATCTAGACAATCACCTATCGTGACAATCACAGAATGGTAGCATCAGGGCCCGGTGACGGATCCCCTGACCGGCAACGCCGGCTTCCTGATGACCCGGCTCGGCCTCCACTCCATCGCCCGCCTGCGCATGCTGCTGCTGCCGGTGGGGCTGGACCCGAGGCACTACGGGATCCTGGCCAACCTCGCCCGGAACGACGGCCAGTCACAGCAGCAGCTGGCGGACGCCATCGGCATCCATCGCAACGCGATGGTCGGGCTGGTCGACGACCTCGAGGGCCGTGGCCTGGTCGAGCGCCGGCGCCACCCCAGCGATCGCCGCGCGTACGCCCTCCATCTGACCGCCACCGCTCGCGACCTCCTTCCCCGAGCCGCCGCCGCCGCCGAGGTGCTTCACGACGAACTGCTCGCCACCCTCGACGACGAGGAGCGGGAGCAGCTCATGTCGCTCCTCGGCCGGGTCACCGGCCAGGCCGGCCTTCATCCCGACCTCTGTCCAGGAATGGAGGAGGGGGACGGCTGTGCGCCCTCCGTCGGCCGGGAACCGCGGCCGGAGGCACCGGCCCCGGGGAGGCCGCACTCCACTGACTAGAGCAGGCGGCTGCGCTCCCAGCCCCGGCTCATCCGCCAGCAGGCGACGCCGCCGGCCAGGACGGCCACCGCCAGCAACACCAGCATCGACCGCATCGCCGCCTCGGCGTCCCCACGCTCCGCCGCCTCCAGGCCCGACATCGCCCAGTAGCCGGGAGAGATCGGTGCCACACGCTGCAGCCAGCCCGGCATCAGCGCGATCGGGGCCAGCGCCCCGCCGAGCATGCTCAGGCCGAGGCTGAGCAGGTCGGTGGCGGCCCCGAACTCACCCAGGCTCCGGACCAGGGTGGCGATGGCGGCGCCCAACCCGAGCAGAGCCATGGCCCAGACCAGGAGGGCGGCGGCGAGCAGCGCCGGTCGCTCCACCTCGAGGCCGAGGGCGAGGTGCGCGAAGGTGATCACGGCCAGCTGCTGCGCGAGGAGGACGGCGAGCGCCGCCGAGGCCTTGCCGGCCAGCAGCTCGGCCGGCCGTGCCGGCGTCGCCCGGAGCCGGTCCCAGGTCCGCCAGACCCGTTCGGTCAGGACCGCCGAGCCGACCAGCGAGGTCGCCAGCAGGGAGAACATGACCAGCATCCCGGTCGCCGCCTGGCTCCGGCCCGCCGCCGAGCCCTCATGGGCGAGGGCGGCGCGGTACAGCGGTTCCAGCGCGACCATGAGCAGCATCGGGCTGCCGATCCGCGCGATCAGCGGGGCCGGCTCCTGGAGGACCAGGGTCAGGTTGTGGCGGAGCAACGCACCGATCCGGCGAATGGCCTCAGGCGGCATCGGTCGCCTCCACGGCCAGCGAGTGGTAGAGGTCGTCCAGCGTCGGCCGCATCACCTCCAGCGAGCGGAGCGGCCAGCGCCCCTCGACGATCGAGGCGATGGCGCGCTCGGGGTCGGCGGTCCGGATCCGGAGCAGATCCCCCTCGACTGAGCCCGAGCCCGCCAGCGGACCCGGCACCCGGCCGGCGAACCGGGCCTGGACCTCGCTCGGCAGCGCCGCCAGCATCGGCCCCGCCTCGCCGCGGGCGACGACCCGGCCCGCGGCCATCACCGCCAGGGTCGCCCCCAGCGTCTCCAGCTCGGGCAGGTAGTGGGTCGTGTAGAGGACGGCGGCGCCTTCCCGGGCGCGGTCCCGGACGACGGCCAGCAGCGCCTCCCGGGTGGCCGGGTCGGCACCGGCCGTCGGCTCGTCGAGGAGCAGCAGGCGGGGGCGGTGGACGAGGGCCGACGCCGTCTGGGCGCGCCGGCGCTGGCCGCCGGAGAGCAGGGCGACGGGGCGGTCGGCGACCTCCTCCAGCTGCAGGTCGGCCAGCGTCTCCTCGACGGCGCTGCGGAGCGCTCGCCCGTGGACGCCGTGGAGATCGCCGAAGAGGCGCAGGTTCTGGCGCACCGTCGCCGACGGGTAGAGCGCGATCTCCTGCGGCGCCAGGCCCAGCTCCCGCCGGGCCATAGCCGGCCGGCGGCGGACGTCCCAGCCGGCGACCAGCACCCGGCCCGAGTCGGGGCGGGTCAGCCCGGCCACGATCTCGACCAGGGTGGTCTTGCCGGCACCGTTGTGGCCGATCAGGCCGGCGATCTCGCCGGGACCGACGGCGAGGTCGACCCCGGCCAGGGCGGTCACCCCTCGATACCGCTTGACGAGTTCCTCAACCTTCAGCACGCCCCCGACTATACACCGTATAGGCCACGGAGATATACGATGTATAGATGGCCTCCGACCGCCGAGCTCAGATCCTCGACGAGGCGATGGCCCTGGCCGACGAGGAGGGCCTCGACGGGCTGACCATGCGCGGTCTGGCCCGGCGGCTGGGGTTGACGCCGATGGCCCTCTATCCGCATGTGGGGACGCGCGAGGAGCTGCTCGACAGTCTTCTCGGCCGGCTGCTGGCCGAGGTCCCTCTCCCCGCCTCGGGTGACTGGCGGGAGCGCCTCTCCGGTCTGGCCCGCTCACTTCGCGCGGTCGCCCGGGCCCATCCCGGCTACTTCTCGCTCATCTTCACCCGGCCCGCGGTCTCGCCCCGCACCATCGCCGTCGTCGAGTACATCTTCCAAGCCCTGCTCGAGGCCGGCGTCCCCGACGCCGAGGTGCTCAGGGCCGAGCGCCTGATGTCCACCTTCGTCCTCGGCTACGCCCTCTCCGAGGTGAGTGGCCGCTTCTCCGCCGGCCGCCTGGCACCGGCCGCCCGGCGCGGTCAGCTGGCCGACGAGGAGATCCCCGCCCACCGGCGCCTCGCCGCCGAACTCGACTCCCCGGTCTCCTGGACCGACGAGTTCGAGGCCGACCTGGCCGACATGCTGGCGATGCTCGCCCACCTCGGGCGCTGAGCCTCCGGAAGGCGATTACCGAGATCGGCGCGGCCCCGCCTTGGCGCCCCTGCGGGGTCCGTGGTTCCTGATGCAGGGCACCGCCCAGGCCGACCAGCAGCAGAACGTCGACCCCCGGCACCGCAGCCCGCGCAACATCGCCCCTGACGCGGGCAGCCCCGATCCAGAGCTGCAGCAGCTCTACCGCAAGGTGCCCCTCGACAAAGGACTTCATGCAGCGCGCAGACGGTCTGGGAGATGTTCATCCGGCTCCGGCGGTCTATGACCCGGAGACATTCTTCTGGCCCGACCGCGGCAGCCACCCGATGAGCTGACCCGACGAGGAGGCGGCCGGCGGGCCGCCTCCCCACCCATCCCATCGGGCACCATGGGGCCGTGAACACCTTCAACGGCCACACCGTCCGCGGCCTTCTCATCGACGTCGGCGGGACGCTCAGGCCCAACCGGATGGCCCTCCTTCCCGGCGACGAGGAGGACCGCGCGGCGAGGGTCGCCGCCGAGCTGCCCCTCCACCGGGAGGAGGCCGCCTCCCTGGTCGCGTACGCCTCGCAGGTCAGCGGCGACGCCGAGGGCCGGCTCAGCCAGACCACGGACCCGCTCATCGCCGGCTGGCTGCGCGCCCACGGCATCGAGCCCGAGACAGGCCTGGTGATCCGGCTGCGGCGGGCGCTGGCCCTCTCCGCGGTGGGCCGGGTCCGGCTCTACGAGGGCGCCGCCGAGCTGCTCAGCGAGAGCCGGCGGCGGGGCCTGCGCACGGTCCTGCTCAGCAACGTCGACTTCCGCGACGAGACCGTCTACCGGGAGGAGTTCGAGGCGGCCGGGGTGGCCGGCGCGCTGGACGGCATCGTCACCAGCGTCGACGTCGGCCTGCGCAAGCCGCTGCCCGCCATCTTCCGCGCCGCGCTCGGGGTGGCCGGGACCGAGCCCTCGGAGACGGTCATGATCGGCAACTCGGAGCGGAGCGACATCGTGCCCGCCTCGACCCTCGGCCTGGGCACGATCCTGGTCGCCATCGACGACCCGGTGCCGGCACGAACCCGGGCCGACGCCATGGTCACCTCGCTGCGAGAGATCCCTCCGCTGCTGGGCTGAGCCGCGCCGCGGGCCCGGCATCTCAGTCCGTATAACCTTATATCTTCCGGATGCGATCGATCGATGAGGGAGCGGAGGCGTGCGCATGGAACTGGAAAACGATGCCCCGCCCGCCCTTCGGCCAGTGGCCGAGGCGGCGTTCGAGGCCGTGGAGCGGGAGCTCGGGACGGGCTTCGCACCGGGGGCCGCGGCCGCCCTCGTAGACGCGGACGGCGACGTCGCCGCCGCCTGGGGCGGCGCGGCCGTGCTCTCGCCCCGAATCCCGGTCGCCCGCGACACCGTCTTCGACCTCGCCTCGCTGACCAAGCAGGTGGTGACGGCGCCGCTGGCCTCGCTGCTCGCCGCCGAGGGCCGCTGGTCCCTGGACGACCGGCTCGGCCGCTGGCTCGAGGGCTACGGCCATCCGGTGACGCTGCGCCAGTGCCTCACCCACACCTCGGGCCTGGTCCCCCACCTCCCGCTCTGGCAGCTGGCCTCGACCCGCGCCGGCATGCGGGACGCCGTCTTCGCCGCCCCACCCGGCGACCAGACCCGGATCGTCTACAGCGACCTCAACTACATCCTTCTCGGCTGGGCGATCGAGTCCTGCGCCGGACGGCCACTGGACGAGCTGGCCGCGGAGCGGCTCTTCCGCCCGCTGGGCATGGCCCGGACCCTGTACCTGCCGCCCGAGTCGATCAGGGACCGGCTCGCCGCCAGTGAGATCTGGGGCGAGGTCCACGACGAGAACTGCCGGGCGCTGGGCGGCGTCACCGGCCACGCCGGGCTCTTCTCGACGCTCGACGATCTGGCCCGCTACAGCGCCGCCATGCTCCGGCCCGGCGCCCACCCGGCGCTGCCCGAGGCCGCCATCGGGGAGATGCTCCGCCCCCAGGCGTCGGACCCGCCCGAGGAGCGGGGCCTGGGCTGGCGCCTCCATCCCTGGGAGCAGCTGGCGGGATGGCCCGAGGACGCCTTCGGCCACACCGGGTTCACCGGCACCTCGCTGGTGATGAGCCGGTCGGCCGGCGTCGCCGCCGTGCTGCTGACCAACGCCACCCACCCCCGCCGGCGACCGGAGGGGGCGGCGGCCGTCCGCCGCGCCTTTCACGCCGCCATCGCACGCCGTCTGCCGTTCAGGGAGAATCCGGATGTCGAAGCTTGAGCCGATCGGGCCGCGTCAGCCCCAGCTCTCCCGCCGCCAGCTCCTGCGCGGCGCCGGGCTGGGCAGCGCCGCCGTCCTCCGCGGCCCGCGCGCTCGGCGCCCTGCTCGAGGCCTGCGGGCCGGGCACGCCCACCGACGCCGCCATCTTCGCCCTGGGCACCGAACCCGAGGTCCTGAGCCCGGTGGTCTCGACCCTCGCCGTCGAGAGCGAGGTCATGTCGGTGATCTTCCCCGGGCTGCTCGAGCTCACCAAGGACGGCCGCGGCCTCGTCCCCAACCTGGCCCAGAGCTACACCGTCTCCGACGGGGGGCTCGGCCACAGCTTCACCCTCCGCCCCAGCTTCAAGTGGGACGACGGGCAGCCGCTCACCTCCGACGACCGGCGCTTCACCTGGGAGCTCTACGTCAAGGAGGGGCCGAGGGCTGGAGCAACGTCGACTCCGTCGAGACCCCCGACGACAGGACCATCAACCTCCGCCTCAAGCAGCCGTTCGCGCCGCTCCTGCTCGGCGTCGCCGGCGTCGCCCACCAGGGCGGCGGCCCGGTCCTGCCCCGGCACGCCGGAGAAGGACGCCAACAACCTGCGGCACGCCGGCTTCAGCCGGCCAGAGCGGGCCGCAGTGGAACGGCAAGGACGCGGCCCTCATCTGCAGCTGGGCCCAGGGCCGCCGCCATCGGCATCTCCTACGGCGCCATCTCCGGCTTCTTCGGCGGCATGCTCGACATCGTGCTGATGCGGGTCGTCGACTTCTTCCTCTCCTTCCCGCGCTCTTCGTCCTGCTCATCCTCGCCTCCTACCGGCCCAACTCGCTGACCACCGTGATCCTCCACATCGGCGGCTTCAGCTGGATGGCAATGGCGCGGCTGGTCAGAGGCCAGATCCTGAGCCTGGGCGAGCAGGACTTCATCACCGCGGTCCGCGCCGCCGGCGCCTCCAGCGCCCGGATCATCGTGCGGCACCTCCTGCCCAACGCCATCGCCCCCGTGATCGTCGCCGCCACGCTGGGCATCGCCGGTGCCATGCTCACGGAGGCGGCGCTCGATTTCCTCGGCTTCGGCGTCCCCCCGGCGACGCCGACGTGGGGGAACCTGATGACGGGCGCCCAGGAGTACTTCACCACTGCTCCTCTGATGGTGATGGCGCCGGGCCTGACCATCACCCTGGCCGTGGTGGCGATCAACTTCGTCGGCGACGCGCTGCGCGACGCCATCGACCCGCACGGATCAAGGAGCAGGAGCTGACGATGGTGATACCCGACACCCGGACGCCGACACCGCCGCTTCCCGAGCCGCTGGCCGCCGAGGTCCACCGGCTCGACGATGCCTTCAGCGGCGAGATCGCGGTCTGGGCCCACGACCTCCGGCGCGGCGAGACCTACGGCTTCCGCGCCGAGGAGTCCTTCTACCCGGCCTCGACGATCAAGCTCTTCATCCTCCGCGAGCTGTTCCGCCGGGTCGAGGAGGGGACCGCCCGCCTCCGCGACCGGGTGGTCATGGAGAAGGCCGACATCGTCGCCGGCTCCGGCGTGATCCGCGATCTGACCCCACCCCTCCCCCTCTCCCTGCACGACGCGGCGACGCTGATGATCACGGTCAGCGACAACACCGCCACCAACCTTCTCATCGGCCGGCTCAACACCAGGACCATCAACAGCCAGACCCACCAGGCCGGGTTCGGCGACACGCAGCTCGGCGGCAAGCTCTTCAAGGGCAGGGGTCTGCGCTCCCAGACCACGCCCCGCGACCTGGGCGTGCTCATGACCCAGATCGCCCGCGGCCGGGCGGTCAGCGCCTCCGCCTCCACGCAGATGCTGAAGATCCTGCGCCGGGAGCAGTACAACACCATCGTCGGCCGCTACCTGCCCACCACCGACGCCGACGACGAGAAGGAGCGGGATCCCTGGAAGGTCGCCTCCAAGAGCGGGTCGATCAACCATCT
Source organism: Candidatus Dormiibacterota bacterium (assembly GCA_036272915.1). Classification (GTDB taxonomy): domain Bacteria; phylum Chloroflexota; class Dormibacteria; order Dormibacterales; family Dormibacteraceae; genus DATAXV01. The sequence continues at coordinate 8,391 of DATAXV010000056.1, read as the reverse complement.
CCGCCACGACGTCGCCTTCGTCGAGGGCCAGGGCCTCAGCTACGTCGTCGCCCTGCTCAGCCGGGGCGGCACCGACCTCAGCTGGACGCCTGACAACGAGGGCCACATCTGCCTCGCCCACGTCGCCCGGGCGGTGCACGACCACGTGGCCCGGGCCTGATCGCGGGGGAGGACGGCCCTCACCCCCGCGGCCGGGATCAGAAGAACGGCTGCCCCTGGATCTGCTGCAGCCGCTGCAGCAGTTCGGGGCTGGCCGGCGCGTCCCACCGCGGGTTGAGGATGCCGTAGGTCTCGGGCGCACCCCAGGTGCGGCCGTTCCCGGTCGACTCGGTGCCGTTGACCGCCCAGTAGGACCAGCCGACCTGCTGGTGCTGGGCGAGGAAGGCGGTCAGGTACTGGAACCAGTAGCCGCTGTCGGAGGGCGAGGTGCTGGAGACGCAGGCCGGCGCGGTGTCGCAGGTCCCGAACTCGCCGACCAGCACCGGCTGCGGGTCGGGCCCGGAGACCAGATAGCCCCACTTCGGATAGATCCTCTGGACCCACTCGTCGTAGCCGCTGAAGCCGCTCTCGTACCAGGAGTAGTCGTGGGCCTCGTAGACGACGCGGTCGGGCACGGCGAGCTGGACCGGCAGGCTCTGGACGCCGGAGAGGTCGCCGGCGTAGCTGACGCCCTCGACAAGGACCAGCAGCCGGGGGTTGACGGAGAGGACGGCGTCGCCGCCGCGCTCGGCGGCCGCCTGCCAGTCGGTGCCGGCGGGGCCGCCCCAGGTGGCGGGGCTGCGCGGCTCGTTGCGGAGATCGGCGCCGACCACCAGAGGATCGTCGCTGTAGCGCAGGGCCATCGCCTTCCAGTCGTTGATCCAGCTCGACTCCGGGTACTCGGCGTTGTACCAGAGCATGTTGCCGTCGCCGCCGCCACAGCACCACTCGGCGTTGCTGTTGTGGTTGTCGAGGATGACCATGATCCCCTGCCCGGTCAGGGCATAGACGACCCGGTCGAAGACCTGCATGGCGTGCCAGCCCTCGAACTCGGGGTTGGCCGAGACGGCGTAGCTGGGGACGATCGGGTCGCTCTCGAAGAGCTGGTTCGACCACTGGAGCCGGACCGCGTTGAAGCCCATGTCCCGGATCTGCCCCACGATCGAGGAGAGGGGCTGGGCCTGGAGGCCGCCGACGACGAAGTCGGTCGACTCGGCGCCGGACCAGCTGACCGCGTCGATGCGCACCGGCCGGCCGGTGCGGTCGACGATCTGGGCTCCCTGCGTGCGCAGGGGGAGGATGATGCCGCGGTCGGCGACGGGCGTGATCGGGTGGATCTGGACGGGGTGCGTGACCGCCGCCACCGATGGGTCGGCGAGCGCGGTCGAGGAGAGGATCCCGGCTCCGCCAAGCGCGAATGCGACCACGAACACGAAACGTACGAGGTGATGAGCCATCCGATCAGCTACCTCCCCAGGTCCTCTCACCGCGGACGCACTGTGGATCTGATCGTTCGCAGCTCGTCCGTCGCCCTCATCGGCAGCGTTACTGTACTCCGGCGATCCGGCCCGCCGAGCCCGTCCTCCAGTCGGAGGTCACCGGAGCCCGCGCGGACATATTGGCAGACCGATGGCATCGAGCCGGGACTCGTGCCGAAGGTCGATGACGGGCACCGGGGAAGCCGCCGGCTTGGCGGTCGCGGCGAGGCGGCGAGCCATAAGCTCCGCGACCTCCCCTTTCCGCAAACCGCGAAGACCTGCTGCGGCCGGGTGGGTCGGTGGGCTCATCGATCCCCGACGTGGCAAGGTCACTGTACCGCCACGGTCCCCGCCCGTCCAGCACCGCCGCCGGCGGCTCAGGAGACCTGCTCGAGCGGTCCTCCGGCGGCGCCGATCCGGCGAGCCGGGGCGCCCACGGCGACGATCGAGATGCGGGCGCCGGACCGCTCCCCGTGCCCCCTCACACGTCCAGCACCTCCCTGAGAGTCCTCGCCTGATCGCGCAGGGGGGCGAGGGCGGATGCGTAGCGAACCAGCTCGGCCAGCGACCAGGGGACGAAGCGGGCGATGATGCGGGCCCACTCGGTGTCCGCGACGAGGGCTCCGCTCTCATCGAAGAGCCGCTCGGCGTGCGCCATGGGCAGGCTCCTGGGCATGGGGAACATGCCCAGCTTGCTGAGGGGCAGGCGGAACAGGTGTCCGGCGACGATGCCGCCATAGGAGGTGTCGGAGTAGCTCTGGATCCAGGCCGGCTTGCCCTCGGCCTCGTGGGCGAGCAGGTCGAGGGCGTTCTTGGCCGCGGCGGGCACCTCGAAGTTGTATTCGGGCACGACGAAGACGTACCCGTCGACCGAGGCGACGTCGTCGAGCCAGCGGCGCACGTTCGGGGGGACCTGGCGATCGCCGTTGTCCAGCGGAGCGAGGGGCTCGCAGAAGAACGGCAGGTCATAGCCGGCCAGGTCCAGGACGACGAACTCGGCTCCCGGCACGGCGGCCGCCTGATCGACGATGTAGCGGACCACCCTGACGCCGAGGCGCTCTCCGCGGGTGCTGCCGAGAATGATCCCGATCCTCATGTGCTCTCCTCCACTGGTTCTACCTACAGCGTATGCCTACACTGTAAGTAGAACACGTACACCGTATGCTTCGTCAAGCCATCGGAGAGGCAGGTATCGGCGGATGACACGGCGCGAGACGCTGACCAGGGAGAAGGTGCTCTCGGCGGCGATGACCCTGGTCGACGAGGAGGGCCTCGAGGGCCTGTCGATGCGGCGGCTCGCCGCGACCCTGGACGTCCATGTGATGTCGCTCTACAACCACGTCTCGAACAAGGCCGACCTCCTCGACGGCATCGCCGAGAACGTCTTCGCCCAGGTCGAGCTGCCCGCACCGGGTCTGCCCTGGCCCGAGCAGGTACGCGCCCTCGCGCTGAGCATGTATCGCGCCTTCAGCCGGCACCCCGCGGTGCCGGTGGCCCTGGTCACCGATCAGGCCAACCCGGCATCGGTGCGGGCGCTGGAACCGTTCGACAGGCTGGCCGGCGCCCTGTATCAGGCGGGACTCGACGACCGGCGAGCCCGGCAGGGCCTGGGTGCGATCACCAGCCTCGTCATGGGCTCGCTCCTGGTGTCGACGGCCGGGTTCACCGGCGATCCGAGCGGCCACGTCAGCGAGACGAACAGGAGCGCCTACCTCCGCCGGATCGACCCGGACCGGCTGCCCAACGTCGGCAGGCTCCTGCGGCAGCGCACGGCCGACGACCCATCCCCACCCGAGGACTTCGAACAGGCCCTCGACATGCTGCTTCGGGGCCTGATGGCAGCGGCGGACCAGCCGTAGCTCGTCGCTTCTTCGGAGCAGCCATCCTCCATCCGGCCGGCGAGCTGGAGCCCTACTCGACTAGGAGGCCTTCTCCTCTTCCAGCCGCTTCGGCACCCCGGTCCCGATCCTCCGGGCGAGCGCGATCACGGCCACCAGCGAGAGGAGGTTGGCGCAGCCGACGACCAGGAACGGAACCGCCGTGCCGTGGGCGATGAGGACGCCGCCGATCAGGGCGCCGGAGAGCATGGCCGCGCTCCAGACCCCCTGCAGGAGGCCGACCGCCCTGCCCTTCTCACCCTCCCGGCTGACGCCGTCGATCAGCCCCGGCATGACCGCCGACAGCGACCAGGCGGTGGAGGCGCCGAGGACCCCGGCGGCGAACAGGCCCGGGTAGCTGCCGGACACGCGGGCGAGCAGGAAGGCGTCGACGATGATGATGCAGACGAGCACGATCGCCGGCCGGGTCCGGCCGACGTGGTCGGAGATGCGCCCGACGGCGAGCGAGCAGCAGGCGGCCGAGGCCAGGCTGACGGCGGCGTAGATCCCGGCCGCCGCCTTGGAGCCCGTGTGCTCGTAGATGAGCAGCGGCAGGAGCAGCGTGACCGCCCCCCAGTAGCAGGTGGTCAGGTAGCGCACCGAGCAGAGCAGCCACACCCCCTCCCGGCGGAGGAGGTGGCCGAAGCCGACCAGCGTCGTGCCCAGCGATTCGGCGTGGCCGACGCGCCGGATCGCCGGCAGGCAGAGTGCGGCGACGCCGACCAGGAGGCCGGATCCGACCAGGTCGACGGCCATGGTCGGCGCGAACCCGTACCGGTTGAGGCCGATGCCGGCGATGGCGTTGCCGAGCGAGGAGCCCAGGGTGTTGCCGAGGAAGAAGGCGGCGGCGCCGAGGCCGAGGCCGAGGCCGCGGAGGACGCTGAGCAGGTAGGCCTGGCTGGCCACGCTCTGACAGCCGATCGCGGCTCCGGCCAGGGCGGCGAGCACGACCAGGCCGAGGACGTCGGAGCGGTAGAACTCGAGGCAGGCGAAGAGCGAGCCGGCCATGCCGATGAGGAGCGCCCGCTTGATGCCGATGCGGTCGGCGAGGATGCCGCCGAGGAGGGAGAAGACGCCGCCGAAGCCCATCTGGACCGCCTGCAGCGAGGAGGTGAGGATCACCGGCCGGTGAAGGGTGTCGATGTACACGGGCAGCTGGGTGGTCAGCGGCCCGGACAGGGCCCCGTTGACGAACCACACCAGCAGAAGCGCCGTGAATCCCGCCCCTCTCCGGCCCATCGAAGCTGCGATCGAGCTGCGCTCCTGCATCGGGCCTTCACGCATCGTACCGGCACCGCGCTCCCGGCATGTCATGAGCAGCCTCGCCCTCGGCGCCCCGGAGCAGACTTAGGCGATCGAGCCCATCGACCATCAGATCCAGCGAGGGGACCTCCTGCTCGGCGTCCGCGACTACGGCGGCGGCGGCCACGCCGTGGTGCTGGTCCACGGCCTCCGCGCCAACGCCGCCATCTGGGACCGCGTCGGGCCGATGCTGGCCGAACGCTTCCGCGTCGTCGCGCTCGACCTCGAGGCTTGCGGCCTCTCCGGCGTCGACGGCGATCCCGGCTGGCGAGCGCTGGGCGAGGACGTCGGCGCCCTGGTCGACCAGGTGCAGCTGGTGAGGCCGGTGCTGGTCGGCCACGGCGTCGGGGCCGCGCCCCTGCTCCTCCACGCCGGCTCCGGCGCCGACCACGCCGGCGTGATCTCGCTGGACTGGCTGCCCGAGCCGGCGGAGACCGCGGCCGAGAGCTGGCGGCAGCTGCTGCTGAGGATGAGGGAGGATCCGGTGCTGCAGTTCTCGGGAGGGCGGGCCGAGATGATAGCCCTGGCCGGGGAGCTGGACCGGGCCGGCGATCCGGACCTGGGCATGACCATGCTCGAGCGCGAGCTGGAGCCGGACGGCGACCGCTGGCGCTGCCGGCACCGCCAGACGGACCTCTGGGATCTCTACCAGTCCCTCCGCGCCGACCCGGTCCCGCCCATCGACTGGTCCGAGATCCACAACGCCGGACCACCCTTCGTCGTGCTCGCCTCCGCGCGCTCCGGCGCCATCCCGCAGGCGGTGGGAAGGCCGCGGCGCGACACCCCCGGCATGCGCTGGAGCGACGCCGGCCACAACCTGCCCCTGGAGGCGCCGGAGCAGGTGGTCGAGCTGGTCAGGGAGCTGGCCCCGCGCTGAGGCGGGGCGGGGACTTCGAGTTCGGCGACGGGGGTTTCCGTGCGATGCTGCCTGCCGCGACGACTTTCGCGGTGCCGGACGGTCTATATCACGAGGCCGCCACCGAGCGACCCGGAACCCTTGATGTCCCCGGATCCTTCGGGATTCAGTTCGATGGGAGGATCTCGCCAGAGATGAAGAACCCGCCGATCGTCTCCGCCGACGAGTGGGAGGCCGCGCGCCTCAGGCTGCTGGTGAAGGAGAAGGAGGTGTCGCGCGCACGCGACGCGCTTGCCGCCGAGCGCCGGCGCATGCCCTGGCAGCCGGTCACCCGCGAGTACCGGTTCGAGGGGCCGGAGGGAACCGTGAGCCTGCTCGACCTCTTCAAGGGCCGGCGGCAGCTGATCCTGTACCGCGCCTTCTACGAGCCCGGTGTCGACGGCTGGCCCGATCACGCCTGCGTCGGCTGCTCGATGCTGGCCGACCAGGTCTGCGAACCCGTCCACCTGAACGCCCGCGACACCACCCTCGTCTTCGCCTCCCGCGCACCGCAGCCGCAGATCGCGAGTCTCAGGGAGCGGATGGGCTGGACGCGGATCCCCTGGTACACGGTGACCGACAGCTTCGACGCCGACTTCGGCGTCGATGAGTGGCACGGCACCAACGCCTTCATCCGCGAGGGCGACCAGATCTACCGGACGTACTTCATCAACAACCGCGGCGACGAGGCGATGGGGACCGTCTGGACCTACCTCGACATGACCGCGCTCGGCCGCCAGGAGAGGTGGGAGGATTCGCCCGAGAGCTATCCGCAGGCTCCTCCCTACCAGTGGTGGAGGTGGCACGACCAGTACGGCAAGCCCGAGTGATCGGTTGGAGGCGCCGGCCCAGGCCCCGGCGGCGGGCCAGGCGCCCGGCGGGCGCTCAGCGCCGGCCGCCGTCCTGCTCGATCGTGATCTGAAGACGCTGGGTGGCCTGGTCGATGTGCGCGGCCATGGCCAGTCGGGCGCCCTCGACGTCGCCGGCGCGGATCGCCTCGTAGATGGGGACGTGCTGCTGGTAGGACTGCGTCGTCTCGTCCGAGAACTGCACGAAGTTGCGATAGATCCAGACGCGGACCACGTTGTGCAGCGTCTCCAGGACCTGGAAGAGGACACGGTTGCGGGCGGCCCGGGCGATCGCGTAGTGAAACTCGGCGTCGGCGTCGGTGAAGCGCTCGGGGTCGCCCAGCGTCTCCCCCATCGTCAGCAGTTGGCGCTCGATCCCGGCCACCTCCTCGGCCGACGCCCGCGCGGCGCAGTGGCCGGCGAGCTCGACCTCGATCAGGCGCCGCGCCTCGACCACCTCGTCGGCGTTGTCCCCGCCCATCAGCAGCCGCCAGGAGATGGGCTGGGTGAGGAGGGTCCGCCCGTCGCCGACGAACATGCCCTCGCCGCTGGCCACCCGCACCACGCCGAGCGCGCTCAGCGTCCGGATCGCCTCGCGCAGGGAGGAGCGGCCGACGCCGAGCTCCTCCATCAGCTGCCGCTCGGTGGGCAGCTTGTCGCCCGGCCGGAGCCCGGCGTCGAGGATGAAGCCGGTCAGCCGGGGGATGATCTGCTCGGCGACGCTGGTCCTGACGATCGGCGCGAGCCGCGGACGGGGGCTCTCATCGAGAGGCATGGAGCCCTGCCCTCTCGCCCGGGCCGGGGCGCGGCGGGCGACGCGCCCGCCGATCCCGCCCGCCGATCTCGTCTGGACCGCGACCGGTCATGCCCGATCCTCGTCGCCGGCACGCCTACCGCTACGCGCCCGCCTCGGACAGCTCCAGCATCTCGAGGAGACCCTGCATGTAGCCGATGGCGTGGGCGCGGCCACGGTGGTTCCAGTCGCTGTCGTCGATCATGTGCGGCACGTGGTCGTCGAGCAGGAAGCCGGTGAAGCCGCTCCGCCTGAGCAGGCGCATGATCTCCGGCGGGCTGTAGTTGCCCTCGCCGATGAAGCACTCGTCGAAGGCCGGCACTGAGCCCTTCACGTCCCGGAAGTGGACATAGAAGATCCGGCCCCTTGGCCCGAAGTGCTCGATCATGGCCCGCACGTTGGCGGCGCCGCCCGGCATCTCCGAGCAGCAGCCGAGGCAGAGGTCCAGGCCCCAGGCCTTGCTCTCGCCGGCGATCTGCTCGGCGCGCTTGAAGCCCTCCACGTTGCGGAACAGGCGGGCGACGCCGCCGAGGGCGGGGACGGGCGGGTCGTCGGGATGCAGGGCGAGCCGCACCCCGGCCTCCTCGGCGACGGGCAGCACGGCGTTGAGGAAGTAGGTGTAGTTGGCCCACATCTCGTCCTCGCCGATGCCGTTCTCCTGTGCCTGGCGAAGCCGGTCGAGGACGGCGGGGCGGCCCTGTGCGGTCCGCTCCAGCTGCGCCGTCGCCACCGCCGGCGACATCTCGTCCTCGCGGAACGAGGTGACGCGGGCGCCGCCGCGCCCGTCCTTGGAGGGGGTGCGCCAGACCGAGTTGGGCATGAAGTGGTGACCCAGGATCGGGATCCCGGCGCGGCCCACGTTGCGGATCGTCTGGTTGTAGTTCTCCAGCTGCTGGTCCCGGCCGGGGAGGCCGAGCATCACCTGGTCGTAGAAGTGGGCGGGGACGTTCTCGATCGCCTCCAGGCGCAGCCCGTGCGCGTCCGCCTTCTGCTTGAGCCCGGCCAGGTCCTCGTACTCCCAGCGCCGCTCGCCCGGGATCGAGGCGCGGATCATGTTCATCTGCACGCCGCTGACGCCGAGCTGCTGGGCGTAGACCAGCTTCTCCTCGGTCATCTCGTTGAACTGGCCCATGGCCACCCGCATCTTCTCCACCTCGAAGCCTCCCTTCATCCGGTTCATCGGTTCCACGGGGCGGGCCGGCCGCCGCCTTCGCCGTCG
>DATAXV010000055.1:0-40699 GCA_036272915.1 Candidatus Dormiibacterota bacterium | reverse complement strand
CATGGTCTACGACCACCAGCTGCACGAGTCCGACCAGCGTCTGCTCGAGGCGCTGGTCGTGGTCGGGCTCGCCGGGGGCGCGGTGAGGCTGCGCGACGAGGTCCTCGTCGCCGGCGGCGAGAGGATAACCGTCGCCGCCTTCCGCCGCTTCCCGGGCCGCTGGCTGGCTCGAGCCGGAGGCGGGGTGATCAGCCGCATCATGCAGCGCATCTTCCGGACCGAGGCGGTCGCCGGGGCGTTCACGATCATCCCCCTCGCCGTCGGCGTCGTCGCCGGCGCCGGGTTCGACTGGATCACCGTGACCGCCCTCGGACGCGCCGCCCAGCGCTACTACCGCTCGACGCCTCCGGCCCCGCCGCTACCGGGTGGAGCTGATGATGGCGCCGAGGTCGAAGGCGGCGGGTAGGGAGATCTGCTCGAAGCTGCACTCGGCCGGGGTCTTGTCCTCGCGCCAGCGCAGGAAGCGCGCCGCGTGCCGGAATCGCTGCCCGGCCTGCAGCTTCTCGTAGCTCACCTCGACGACCCGCTCCGGGCGGACGCCGACCCAGTCCTGGGTCTTCCCCTGTGACCACCGGCTGAGGGCACCGGGGGCCCGGCCCATCTCCTCCGCCGTGGGCTCGATCCGCATCGGCTGGAGCTCCTTCAGCAGTGCTCGCCGGGTGGCGGCGTCGAAGCTCGAGGTGTGGCCGACGTAGTGGAGCACCCCGCCCTCGTCGTGGAGGCCGAGCAGCAGCGAGCCGACGCCGGAGCCGTCGTTGCTGAGCCGGTAGCCGATGAGGACGCAGTCGGCGGTCCGCCGGTGCTTCAGCTTGACCCACGCCCGCTTGCCGGGCAGGTAGTGCTCGCCCCGACGCTTGCCGATGACCCCGTCCAGGCCGGCACCCTCGTAGCTCCAGAACCAGCTCCTGGCGAGCTCGGGGTCCGCGGTGCGCGGGGTCAGGTAGATCCGCTCAGGCGGGTCCTGGAGCACCTGCTCCAGCCGCTGCCGCCGCTCCTCCAGGGGGCTGGCGACGAGGCTCTCGTCGCCGACGGCGAGGGCGTCGAAGGCGACGTAGGAGGCCGGCGTCGTCTCGGCCAGCATCTTGATGCGGGAGGCCGCCGGGTGGATGCGCTGCTGGAGGGCGTCAAAGTCGAGGCCGTGGTCGAGGGCCAGGATCACCTCGCCGTCGATCAGCCATTGCTCGCCGCCCAGGTGCGAGAAGGCCTCGACCAGCTCCGGGAAGTAGCGGTTCAGGTCGCGGCCTCCGCGGCTGACCATCTCGATCCGGTCGCCGGAGCGGCGGACCAGGGTGCGGAAGCCATCCCACTTCGGCTCGTAGGTCCAGGTCGGGCCCTCGGGGAGCTCCTCGGCGACGGCTGCCAGCATCGGCTCCAGCCCGAGATCGGGAACGGTCATCGTTTCACTCCAAGGGACGAGATGTTGTGTAGGGCACGGTAACTTGCTACCATATCGCCAGGCTCTATGGACAGAGCCGTCAGACCGCGAATTCCAACCCCACCCCAGCCTGGGAGGCCCGCCTCACGGCGGGCCTCTCTCTTCTTCGGGGATCCCACGATTCAGAGCTCCCCGAAGCGGAGCAGCACCCGAGCGATGTGCCGCGCCGCCCGCCGGAAGTCCTCCAGGCGCATGTGCTCGTTGGGGCTGTGCGCCTGGTTGCCGCCGTAGCCGACGCCGGGCGACACCACCGGCACGCCCTCCTCGGTGAAGAGGAAGATCGGCGTGGTTCCGCCGATCAGGGGCGAGGTGCGCGGCGTCTTGCCGTAGACCTCCTTCGACGTCTCCAGGGTCGCCGCGACCAGCGGGTCGTCGGGGTCGACGACGCCCGCCCGCTCGCCGCCCAGAACCTCGATCCGGACGTCCTCGAAGCCCTCGGCGTCGAGGTGCGCACGGAGCTTCTGGGTGATGTCGCGCGGGTCCTGCCCGGGGACGAGGCGGAAGTCGAGCTTGGCCGAGGCCCGGGCCGGGATGACCGTCTTCGACCCCTCCCCCTGGTAGCCGGAGCCGATCCCGGCGATGTTGCAGGTCGGATCGAAGGCGGCGCCGCCGACCGCCTCGGCGCCGGTGCGGCCGCCGAGCAGCCGGGTCAGCCCGAAGGCACGGCGCAGTGCCTCCTCGTCTTCACTCGTGTCCTGACCCCCGATCAGCTCCCGCTGACGCGGCGTCGGCCCGGTGACGCCGTCGTAGAAGCCGGGGATCCGGATCCGCTCGTCGGGCCCCTTGAGCGTGGACAGGGCCCAGACCAGGCGCCAGGCGGCGTTGGGGATGAGATTGGCCATCCCGCTGTGTCCGTCGCGGGCCGAGGCCTCAACATGGAGTTCGATGTAGAGAAGGCCTCGGACGCCCAGCGCCAGGGAGAAGGCGCCGTCGGCGTCGACGCCACCCTCCTCCCAGATCGCACCCTGCACCCGAAGCTGGTCGCGATGCCGCTCGACGAAGTCGGGCAGGTGGACGCTGGAGACCTCCTCCTCACCCTCCACCAGCCAGGTCAGACCGCAGGGATAGCCGTCGTCGACGGTGCGGAGCGCGTCCAGCGCCGCCAGCCGGGCGACCAGCTCGCCCTTGTCGTCCTTCGAGCCCCTGGCGTAGATGGCGCCGTCCCTGATCTGGGCCTCGAAGGGCGGGCTCTCCCAGAGCTCCAGCGGCTCCGGCGGCTGCACGTCGTAGTGGTTGTAGAGGAGCATCGTCCGCTCCGACCGACCGGGGGCGTGGCCGAGCACCACCGGGTGACCTCCGGTCTGATGCACTCGGACGTCGAACCCGCGGCGGCCGATCAGCTCGGCGCAGAGCGCGGCGCACTCGGGTATGCCCTCGTGGCGCGCGGAGACGCTGGGCACCGCGCAGAGGCGGGTCAGCTCCTCCATCCAGCCGGGCAGATGGCTCTCGATGTAGGCGTCGACGGCCTGGAGACGATCATCCATGTGGCTCCTCCTGCGCAATCCGGATCGAAGCCGAGCGTACACCGGGGGCCATGCGCCGGCCTCATCGACCCGCCGCCGGTGGGTGGTTTAGATTGATGGCGAGATGGCTGCACTCGTGATCGTCCTCCAGGTGATCGCCTTCGTCGCCGGCGGATTCCTCCTCGGCCGGTCCTTCGGGAAGGACTGGGACCCGGCCGGCCGCCGGCCGGCGGTGCCCAGGGAATGAGCGCCGACGAGCCGACGCGGCTCTCCGATGACGAGTATGTCGAGGCGGTACGGTCCGAGGGCGGGAGGATCGCCGACCTCGCCGAGCGGTCAGGCCTCTCGACACCGGTCCCGACCTGCCCGGGCTTCGACATCGCCGGTCTCGTCGGCCACCTGGGGAGGATCCAGCGGTGGGCGACGATCATGATCGCGGACGGCCGCACCACCCCCGTCGGCAGCGAGGAGCGGAGGCGGCGGGTCGGCGCCTCGCCGAAGGGGCCCGAGGTCCTTCCCTGGTTCCGCGAGGGTCTGGCCCGGCTCGTCGACACGCTCCACGCCGCGCCCCTCGACCTCGAGGTCTGGTCCTTCCTGCCGGCACCGACGCCGCGCGGCTTCTGGATCCGCCGCATGGCCCACGAGGTCCTGATCCACCGCGCCGACGTGGAACTGGCGGTGGGCGCGCCGATCGTCATCGAGCCGCGGCTGGCGGCGGACGGCATCGACGAGCTGCTGACCGCCTGGGTCGTCGACCCGGCCACGGGGCCGCACTTCGAGCGAGCGGCAACCCTGCTGGTCCAGCCCGACGACGCCGACGCCCGCTGGCTGGCCAGCCTCGGTCCCGACGGGGCCCGGACGTCGCGCGGCGTTGGCGCCGCCGACTGCACCATATCCGGACCGGCCGGGGCCTTGGACCTGATGCTCTGGAACCGGAGGGCTCCGGGGATGGTCGATATCAGCGGCGACGCTGCCGTCATCGACGCCTGGGCGGCCGCCGTCAGGATCTGATCGGACGGAGCGGGGTCAGGCCGGACCGCGGCGTCGGACCGCCTCGACCTCGCCCATCGCCACCCGCAGCTCCTCGATCCAGTCGGCCTGGTGCCGGCCGACCAGCCGGACGCACCAGGCCAGCGCCTCGCTGCGGCTGCGGGCGACGCCGGCGTCGACCAGCGTGTCGAGCACGCGCCGCTCGGGCAGGTGAAGCCGGGTCATGACCGGAGTCGACCGATGGGTGAACATGTGCCGCTCCTCGCCGATCACCACCCCCCAGGCGACGCGCCGGCCGAAGCGATGCTCGGCCTCGCGCGCGATCCGCATCCGCTGCTCGCGGGTCTCCTCGCGGAAGCGCTGAGCCCTCGCCGCGCGCGCCGCCGCCCGCGCCTCGGGTCCGGCGTCGGCGGCGATCTCCGGCTCCGGCACCGGACCCACCACCCAGACCTCCTCCTGGTCGTCCTCGATCGTCGGGGGCTCGCTGAACCAGTCGCTGGGGACACGGCCGGCGAACCAGCTGGTGACTTCCTGCTCCGTCATCTGATTACAAGATTACTGTGCGCCCACGTGTCGCCGCGAGTCAGTGGAACGCAACGATCAGCCGGAGGACGCCGACGGCGACGTTGAGGAGGACGGCGACGGCGACCACGACACGCCAGACCTGGCGCCAGGCGCGCCGGCGCCGGGCGGCCTCCGGTCGTGCCGGTACCGGCTGGTCGCCGCCGGCACTCCGTGGAGAGGCCTCGCGGAGGAAGGCGCGGACGGCGTCGCGCTGATCCGGCCGCCTCGCCATCCTCGGCGAGATGGCGATGGTGCGCCCGTCACCGTCCCTGACCACGATCGCCGGCGGACCGCCGCTCCGCGTCCGGACCGAGAGCCCGGCGACGTGGTCGGCACGGATGACCTGCCAGCGCCAGAAGAGGCGGCGCGCCAGCCATCGGGGAGCGACGACGACGCGGTTGGGCACCCCGAACACCCAGAGCAGGATCCAGAGCAGGCTGATCCCACCGAAGAAGGGAAGGACCACCGGCCACCCGCCGTCGGTGGGCTGGACGCCCCCCAGCGCGAGCAGGCCGACCACCGCCCAGAGGAAGAGGTTGAGCAGGAGCGGCGCCTCACCCCATGCCCGGAGGTCGACCAGCGAGACCCCCTCCCCGAGGGGCGGCTGCGGGTCGAATCTCGGCACCAGAAGAGGTTAGCGGGCGGCGTGAAAGGGGTTCGGGCGCCGTACCTACAATGAGTCGAGGGGCGCCGCTACCGAGGGACAGGCCGCCTCCGGCGTCGCCGTCGACGCGCCAGCCGAGTGAGAAAGGAGGTGCCGGATGTCACTGTATCCCGGTACGGAGCGGGAGCAGCGCGTCAACAGGGACGCCCTCGCCGACCTGGTCACGGAGATCTTCCGCCGCTGTGGCGAGTCCGACGATGATGCGGCCCTGATCGCCGACACCCTGGTCACCGCCGACCTCCAGGGCGTCCACTCCCACGGCACCTACCGCGTGCCGGGATACGTGCAGCGGCTGACCGAGCCCGGCGGCATCGACCCCAAGGGACGCCCGCACATCACCAAGGACCACGGCGCCGCCTTCACCGTCGACGGCGGCAACGCCATGGGCCAGGTCGCCACCGCCTTCGCCATGCGCACCGCCATCGACCGCGCCCGCGGTGGCGCCGTCGGCGTGGCCGCGGTCGGTGGCAGCAACCACTGCGGGGCGATGGCCTACTACGCGCGGATGGCGGTGGACCAGGAGATGATCGGGATCGCCACCACCAACGCCATGCCGATCATGGCTCCCTGGGGCGGGCTCGACCGCCTCATCGGCATCAACCCGCTCTCGATCGGCATCCCCACCGCCGACGAGCCGCCGTTCATCATCGACACCTCGTTCGCGATGGCCGCCCAGGGCAAGGTGCAGGTCTACAAGCAGAAGGGCCTCCCCATCCCCGCCGACTGGGGCTTCGACGCCGAGGGCCGGCCGACCACCGACCCCGCCAAGGTGGTGCTGATGCAACCCGTCGGCGGCTACAAGGGCGTGGGCCTGGCCGTGGCCATGGGCCTTCTCTCGACGCTGCTCTCGGGGGCCGACTACGGCACCGAGCTGGCCGACCCCAGGGGCGGTGGGGCCACCCCCGGGCATGACGGCCAGTTCGTCGTCGCGATCAACGGCGCCGCCTTCGGCGACCTGGCCGAGATGAACGGCCGCGTCGACGGCGTCCTCCAGCAGCTCCGCGGCTCGCGCCGGGCCACCGGCGCCGGGCCGATCTACAGTCCGGGCGAGCCGGAGCGGGACACCGAGCTCGCCTACCTCCGCGACGGGATCCCGCTCAACGACGAGACGCTGGAGGGTCTGCGCACGGCGGCCGCCCGGCTCGAGGTCGAACAGGAGCTGATCCGGCCGATCCAGTCCGAGGACTGAGACGGCTCCGCGGCGCCGGGGCTTCCACCCCGGTGCCGCGGTTCACTACCGTTGGCGGAATGCCCTCCTCCACGGGCGACGCCCGGCTCGCGCACGTGCGCTGGATCGGCGGCGGCAGCGGCGCCGGCAAGTCGACGGTCGCCCGCCGACTGGCGGACACGCACGGCCTGCGCGTCTACAGCTGTGACGCGACGATCTCCGAGCACGGTCGGCGCAGCGACCCGACGAGGCACCCGCTCCTCCACTCCTTCATGGCCATGGACATGGACCAGCGATGGGTGACCCGGCCGCCCGAGGTGATGGAGCGGACCTTCCCCTGGTTCCGCGGCGAGGCCTTCGAGATGATCGTCGACGACCTTCTCCGGCTGCCGCTCGATCCGCCGGTCCTCGTCGAGGGCTTCCGGCTGCTACCGCGCCTCGTGGCCCCCCTGGTCGGCCGGCAACCCCGCGCCGTCTGGCTCCTCCCCACCCCCGACTTCCGCATCTCCGCGTTCGATCGACGCGGCTTCACCTGGGAGATCCCCGGGCGAACCGGCGACCCGCCGCGGGCGCTCGCCAACCTGCTCGATCGCGACCGCCTCTTCACCGACCAGGTGGCTGAGGAGGCTGCAGCGCTCGGTCTCCCCGTCGTCCACGTAGACGGCGAACTTGGTGTGGAGGCGCTCACGGAGAGGACCGCCAAGCTGCTGGGCCTGACCACTCGGGCGGGTGATCGCCCTGGGCCGCGGTCGACGTCTTCGCCCGCGTGACCGGCGGGTGGGAGGGACTTCGTCGAGCGTGGCGCCGACCTGATGTGCCAGGCCTCGGCGCCCGGTCAGAAGCCAGGTAGCTCTCGAACATCAATACTGTGCAGTCTCGAACTAGACGGCCATGACCAGGATGGGCAGGATGACGCGTTGGCAGAGTAGGCGGCTGGTCTGATGGCCCCGACAGGCTGACGCGCTTCCTCCGGGCCGTTTCCAGCCCGGTGCCCATCCCCGCCAAACCACAGGTTGTCCGTCTGCCAGCCGCCCGCAGGGCTCCGCGGTTTGGAACCCGAACGCCGACGTCTCCGAGCTGTCGTTGCAGGCGGACGGCATCACCCTTCGATGTCACTGCCGCTGCGCTCGATCTCTCCCAAAGCGACCTGCTCAGGGTCGCCGAGTCCGTGCAGTGAGGGCCCGAGATGCTCGACACGATCCAGCCTGGTCGCCTGGCGAATTTGTCATGCCAGGGTGAAGGTGGCGGCCTTGGTCCACTGCCCTCCGGCGGATCGCTGAGTTATTAGGGTGACTGCGACAGCCTGCCCGTCGATGGGCAGGTGCGCCCGGGCGGACTCCTCGGCTGCGCGCAGATCCTTCACGGGATGCCCGTGGCCAATGGTTAGGTGGGGGACCACGTCGTCGAACTGGCCCTCGTACGGGGGGAATGCGGGGAAGGCCTCGCAGGCGTGCTTGGTCAGCGCACGGAAGGGGCCAGGGTCGTGTGGACCGAGCCATAGCACTTGCTCGCCGAACCAGTCGGTGTGATCGAGCCGGAAGCGGAATCGGCTGACGGCCGCGTACAGGTGCTCAAGTTCAGCGAGCGCTGCCGGGCCGATCGTCTCGGGCGGCATGAACGGAAAGAGCACTGTGATGTGGGCCGGGATGCCGAGCGGTGCGCTGGCGTCGAGGCGTTCCCGGTGTCGTGCCACAGCGGGTTCAGCCTCGGGGATCTCAACAATTAGGCCGCTCTGGGGGCCGGGGCTCGTCATGGGGAGAACGTTAATCCGATGTCGGTTTCGAGGAACTGCGTCATGATGCCAGCGTGACCGCGGTCGGCGGCGCGGATCAGCCCGGTGCCGTTGTAGCTGTCCCTGCCGTGGACGTCGGCGCCCGACGACAGGGTCAGCCGCAACAGGTCGAGCTGGCGATCAGGTACGCGCTCTGCTGCGTGCGAGCCATGTGATTGACATCGGCGCCGGCATCGATGAGCGCCCTCGCCCCCCAGGTGACCGGGCCACGCTGTCGCGATCAGCGCGGTGGCGCCGTTCCCGTCGCGCGCGTCCGGTCGTGGGCCACCTCGGCCAGCAGCCGCCGGACCGCTGCCTCCTCGCCCCGCCCGGCCGCGTCGATCAGCTCCACGTCGGGGCCTCTGTTCATTCCGCCGCAGCCTCCAGGAAGAAGTGGGGGTCTCCCCCGCCCAGTATGGGGTTCAGGGAGAGGTTGGAAGCCGCCGTGACCGGTGATGCCGAGCCCTTCCGAGGCCTGCCCCGACAACGTTCGTACGGATAGTTGACTATCAAGAACGTTGTCGATATCCTCGATGGCGTCCGATTCGGTGTGGCCCCGGCTCCACCCAGCAGGCGGTAGGAAGGAGATGACGATGACCGCGGAACAGGAGCAGCGTCGAGGACACTGCCAGAGCGTCGCCCCGGGCATGCCCAGCGCCGACATGGACCGGACGGCCGGCCACTACCGGTGCCTCGGCTTCGACGTCCACCGATTCGGCGACGGCTTCCTGATCGCCGAGCGGGACCAGATCGCACTCCACTTCGCGCTCAAGCGGGATCACGATCCCGCGCGCACGGCGACCTGGATCTGGGTACACGTCGACGATCCGGACGCGCTCCACGAGGAGTGGAAGGCGGCCGGGGCGGAGCGTTTGCGACCGCCACAGGTCACCGATTACAAGACGTACGAGGGGTGCCATATCGACCCCGACGGCAACATGATCCTGTTCGGGCGGTCGGCGAGCTCCTCCGCAACCTGAACCGAGGGATCAGACGCGGTCGGGTTCGGTACTCGCCATCACCTGGGAGCGGCGCCGCCTGGCCGCGCGCCGGGGCGGGCCGGAGGAGCCCCTGACGACGACGCTGGTGGAGAGCGAGATCGGCGCCAGCTCCTCGCCCATCCCATCGATCAGGTGGAGCAGCGCGCACCGTGCGTTCGCCCATCCGTCCCTGATCCTGGTGGACGGTGGTCAACGGAGGGTGCATATAGGGGCAGAGGTCGATGTCGTCGAAGCCGACCACCGAGATGTCGTCGGGGACGGCCACCCCCTCCTCCGCCAGGGCACGCGGAACGCCCATCGCCATCCTGTCGCTGTGGACGACCAGGGCGGTGGCGTGACCGCCAGGAACTCGGGAAGACTCCTTCGGAGGAGATCGGAGGGGCGCGCTCACGGCGTGAACACGTGTGCTCGATGCCCTGGACGCGCGACGAGCCGGGTCGGTATCAATCCTCGAGCGGCCGGGGTCAGTCCCCGGGGTCGTCCAGCCCGTCGAGCTCCTGGCGCGCAGCCTCGAGCGCGCGCCCCGCCTTCTCGGCGTCGGCGGTCGCCTTCCGGAGGCGCCGCTCGGCGCCGGCCAGCGCGGCCTTGGCATCGGCGACGTGCTCGCGGGCGTCGTCCAGATCTATGCGGGTCTCCTCGGCCCGGCGCGAGGCGGCCTCCAGCGTGTTTACCGCCTCCCGGCGGAGCCTTTTCCGCTCGCGTTGTGCGCGGAGCTCGGCGAGGTCGTCCTGCGGGATCACCGCCGCGGCCGCCTCCTCCTCGCCGGGCTCCCCGAGAGCGAACCCGCCCAGGCCGTCGAAGCCGACATTCGCCGGTTCGGTGAGGAGCGCTCCCTCGGCCAGGCTCGCCGATGCCTCGGGGGCGGAGCTGGCGCTGCGGACGATGGTCCAGATCCGAAGCCTGGTCTCCGCAGACGCCGACCGCCCGGCCGAGGCGAGGACCACCATCGCCTGCGTCGTCAGCGCGTCAACCAGCCGCCCGTGGGTGGCCGAGAGCTTGGCCAGCCCTCCGCGCCGCCCCAGCAGCGCGGCCTGCGTGCCCTCGCGCAGCGCGGTCGCAGCCTCCAGCAGCTCCGTCAGCAGGTCGGGCGCCGCGCTCGGGAGCTGGTTGACGGCCCAGAGCGCGGGCGACGGCCGGCGCACCTTGGCGACCTCGGCCGCCTCCTCGCCCCTGCCCTCTCGCCGCAGCTCCCGGGCCAGCGAATCGCGGGCACCGGTGAACTCCTCGGGCGGGACGCCCATCAGCCTGGCGCCGAACTCCATCGCGTCGATGATAGGGTCCCAGGGTCGCGCCCCCCCACCCAGATCCGGGGGGTTCGAACCGGCAGCACGCAATTGACCCCAGGCATCGCCCGCCGCACCGGCGCGTCCAACACTCGCGCCGCCGCTCCGCTCCGCCTCGATGACGTAGGCTGGCGCCGAGATGGGTGACGGGCAGAGCGACAAGCAGCAGCTCCCCTACCGCCTGAGCAAGGGCCTTCACAACTCGCACCTGGCCAGCGGGGATCTCCGCCAGCGAGCGGTGCCCAGCTCGGCCGTCTGCACCGCATGCGAGGATCAGATCGCCGAGGGCGCGGCGATCATGTGGCTGGACAACCTCCCCTACCACGTGCGCTGCGGCCGCGAGGAGACGGCGCGACGCGACGCCGAGATCCGCGAGCGCAGGCTGCGCCGGTTCGGCGGCTGACCCGACCCCGGCGGGAGGTCAGCAGGTCGCGTCCTTGCCCTCGGCCCCGAAGATGGCGAGCCGCTGCTCCTTGTCCACGGTGACGGCGTCCGCCGGCGCGTAGTGGAACTGGACGGCGCGCCTCCTCTCCTCGCTGTGGTTGCGAGGCGTCCCGTGGTGGATGAGCCCGTCGAAAAAGAGAAGACCGCCCGGCGGCAGCGGCACCATCACGTCCCGCCAGGTCTGCACATCGGTGTCGCAGATCTGGTAGTCCCGCCGCGAGAAGTGCAACCTCGGGCCCTCTCGGTGCGAGCCGGGGATGACGTGCATGCAGCCGTTCTCCGGGTTGGCGTCGTCGAGCGCGATCCAGACGCCGACGATGGGCACGTCGAGCCGCAGGTCGAAGAAGGCCTTGTCCTGATGCCAGGGCTTCTCGCGGCCGCCTCTGGGCGGCTTGAGCAGCGCCATGTCCTGGAAGAGCCGTGGTTCGCGACCGCCCATGATCCGCCGGACCACGGAGATCAGCGTCGGATCCTCGGCCATCGTCTGGAGGCGCCGGTCGAGGTCGGTGAACCACATCAGCTTGCGGATATGGTCCTGGCGCTCCTCCGGGGGCACGCTCTCGATGCCGCCGGGGATGTCGCGCTCGAACTGGATCCCGTCGAAGCCGGGCTCGCCGCCGATGATGAGATGTGACAGGCCGGCCAGCGCCGCCCTCACCCGGTCCAGCTCGAAGGCCTGGCGAACGGCCAGGAATCCCTGTTCGCGATACCGGCTCAGATCGGCCTCGCCGAGGTCGTCGAGACGCTCCGACATCGGCGCGTGGCGCTCGAAGCGATACAGGTCGGCGGGATACTCCCCTCCCCGCTCCTCGTCCACCGTCGGTGTATGGGTGCGCGTCCGTCCTGGGTTCGCCCTTTCCTCCATATCCTCCATTCTCCCGCCTGCCCCGCCGCTCCGCGTCGGCGAAGATCGTGGCGGGGCGCCGGACTTGCCCCGCCGGCCCCGTGTATATGCTTGCCGCATGTACGACGAGCGGGTACTCTGGGACGCGTGGAACCGCAAGGCGTTCCAGGCCTTCGGTGCTGCTCGAGGGATCACGCCGGGCAGCGCGGAGGAGGTGCTCGGTGACCCCTTCGGCGACGTCGCCTACGCCGCGGAGTGGAACGGCTGGCGGACCATCGGTCGGACCGCGACCGGTCGCTGGCTCATCGTGATGTGGATCAGGCGCCGGGCGGGTCGATACCCCCTGTACGCTCGCGACGCCACTGACATGGTTCGCCGTTTGCTGGAGGACGGTGAGGAGTGAAGAAGATAGATCCTGAGCAGGTCCCGGACGTCTTCGAGGCCATGACCGACGGCGAGTTCGAGGAGTGGGTGCTGGGAACGCTCAAGCCCAAGCCGACGGCGCAGGTGGCGCTGAGGATCCCGGTGCACGTGCTCGAGCACGCAAAGCGCGCGGCCGCCGAGCGCGGAGTCCCCTACCAGGGCCTGATGAAGGCCCTCATCGAGCAGGGGCTGGAACGTCTCGATCGCCTCTCGGCGTAGCCCGGCGCGGCCTCCCCGGCCCCGCGGACGCTCATTCCGGACCACCCAGGAACGGGAAGAGCCGGCGGATGGCCTCAGCGGTGAGCGGCGCACCGTATTCGCACGCCTCGAACGCCTCCGCGTAGCGCACCTCGGCCGCCCGGTCGGGTCCGATCAGCTCGACCAGGCGGGCGCGCCAGTTCTCGTCGGACAGCTCGTAGTGAGGGAGGCGGTCCTGGCCCAGCCATGCGCGCCGCTCCACGTCGCCCGCCGGGACCTGCTCGAGGATTCCGCGGTTGTAGGGGAGCCACTCGTACATCTGTGAGCGGTGCTCGTGGAGCATGTCCAGCTTCCTCTCCACCACCGATCCGATGTCGACGACAACGTCGGGGGCGAACGGACAGGGCTTCTGGAAGTGGTCGGAGACATAGACGATCACCGGATTCCGCTCCAGGTGCGCCGTCAGCCCCACCGAGCCGGGCACGGTCACGCAGTAAGCGGCGTCCTGGACCAGCTGCGAGGTGTAGCGGTGGTCCGGGTGGTAGTCGTAGGGCCTGGGCGTCATGATCAGGTCGGGGGCGAACTCGCGGATCGCCCTGATCACCTGCCTGCGGTTCTCGAGGCTGGGGACGAGTTCGCCGTCGTGGTTGTCCAGCAGCACGTACTCGATGCCGATCACGCGGGCCGCGGCCTCGGCCTCGGCTCGGCGCCGCCAGGCGAGGCCGGCTCCGTGCATCTCCTGGTGCCCGGCGTCACCGTTGGTGACCGAGACGAAGCGGACCTGGTGGCCGGCGGCTGCATAGAGGGCGGCGACGCCGCCCGCCTTCGAGTCGCAGTCGTCGGGATGAGCACCGAAGGCGAGCACACGGAGGGGCGCGGTCATGGATATCTCCTCACTTCACCGACCGGATGATCGACTGGACACGTCCTCACCGGGCGGTGGCCCGCGCCCCGTCCGCCGACAGCGGGTCCGGCGGGGTGAAGGTGCTGGCCAGGTCGAGGACGCGGCCGCATCGCGCCGACTCGTCAGCCCGGACCATGATCTCGAGCACGTGCCGCGCGTGCTCCAGCGTGGCGCGGGGCGGTGCGGTCCCCTCCAGCGCCTCGAGGAGGTGGACGACCGGGTAGGCGCGCCCGATTCGCCGGCGTGCCTCGGAGGCGCTCTCCAGTCCGCGCAGATCGGGCCGGATCCAGCCGTCGAGGCCGGACACGGCGTCGAGCCGGAAGATCTCCAGCGGCGTGACCGCTCCCGTCGCGCGGGATCCCAGCTCGAAGTTGATGGTCCCCTGGCGGGCGAAGACCTCGATCCGTGGAGAGGTGGCGGCGTTGACGTTGAAGGTGGCGTCGACGAACGCGTACGTCGAACCACCGAAGTCGAGCATGAGCAGCACGTTGTCGTCCGCGGTCACCTCGATCACGGTGCCTCGATGCGTTCCGCCGCGCACCACACGGGTGGGCTCGGTGATGCCGGAGAAGGCGACGACGCGCTTCGCCGGCCCCAGAACCGCGGTGATGGCGTGCAGGCCGTACACGCCCATGTCGAAGAGAGGGCCTGCGCCACGCTGGTAGAACCAGGTCGGGTCCCCGTTCTGGCGCGTCGCCGCAGGGCCACCGTGCGAGGAGCGGACGCGCGCGAAGGCGACCTTCCCCACCTGACCCTCGCGGACCAGGCGCCGGACCTCGAGCGTCAGCGGTTCGATCCCGGTGATCGGGCAGCTGACAACGGCAAGCCCCTTCTCCTCGGCGAGGCCGGCGATGGTGTCGGCGTCCTCCATCGTGGTCGCGAACGGCTTCTCGGTCACGACGTGCTTGCCCGCCCGCAGCGCCTTCAGGCAGATCTCGGCGTGGACCGGGATCGGGGTGAGGTTGATGACCGCGTCCACATCGACCCGTTCGAGCAGCTCGTCCACGCTCCCCAGCGCATGGGGGATGTCGTATGCGCGAGCCGCGGCCTCGGCGCGGGCGGGATCGGCGTCGGCCACGGCCAGCACCTCGACCCGCTCGCCCAGCGCTCTCAGCCCCTCCAGCCAGCCGAACCCGGGGCTGGTCGATATCACGCCAGCTCCGACCACACCCAACCGTAGACGACGTTCGTTCACCGCAAACCTCCCCGATGCTCGCGCCGACGACGACGTGGACGGCGCTGCGGACCTCTTCCTCCATCCTCGCCGTTCGGCGGGCCGAGCGGGGGCGGCGGCTGGGTAAGGGCGTCGGCCTGACGCCGCTCTCGGGCCGCGGCCGAGCTCACGAGACCGATGCGCCGGCCCAGGTCTGGGCGGGAGGGGCGGCGGCGTCGGGCACCGTGGCGGACCTACCGGGCCGATGAGACCGTCGTCGAGGAGGGCCTTGAGCGCCTCGATCAGACCCGAGCGACCGGGTCAGCCGTCGCCACTCTTGAGCACCTCATCGAGCCAGTCGAACATCGCCGCATGCTTGAGGCTGAAGTTGTCGATCTGTCGCACGCAGGCGGTTCCGTCCTCGGGTGTCAGGACGCGGTGGCGGCTCGCCGCGTTCGCCGCCATCGACCGCGTTGGCCGCCTGCCGGCGTAGCTCCTCGCTGTCGCCCATGTCGTTCAGGCAGAGCAGCGGGCACCGGATCCGCTCCGGCTCGGCGACCAGCCTCGGGTAGCCTCGGCCGGGCTCTCCACGGTAGAAGAGCGAGGTCTGCTCGGCCTGCACCGGCGCCGTCGACGTCGCACCCGGCTCCGCCACCGCCACGATGTCGGCACGGTGGAGGATGGACAGGATCGCGTCGGTATCCGCCACGTACGGGTCGGCGATGCAGGCGGCGATGCGCGGCTCGTGGGCGGCCGCCCGGATCGCCACCCAGCCACCCGGTTCGCCACCCCCGTAGAAGGCGATGCGCAACATGTCGACGTCGGTTCTGGTGCTCAGGTGGTCGATGCAGGCTCCCACCGCGACCTCGGTGTCGGGCCGGAAGTGGATGCCGTTGAAGGTGTCGAGGCCCATGCCGGGAAGGTCGACCAGCAGGACGTGGCACGCCAGGCGGTCTCCGGCTCAGCGCCGGTCATAGGGAGAGCTGCCGGTCGAGCCAGCCGAAGGCGCGAGCATGGCGCCCTCAGCCGAATTCGGGCCATATCGACACCTCCGCTGCGGAGCCCCGATCCACAGCCACGATCCAACGCACCGAGTACGGCGGCGCCGAGGATGACGTTGTTGTTGGTCGAGGAGGCGGGATTTGAACCCGCGACCACCTGGTCCCAAACCAGGTGCGCTGCCGGACTGCGCTACTCCTCGACTTCTTTGGACTCGTCGACCGCACCTGTTGGGGTGAGCCGCGACCTCACGCCGCAACTGTTGCCTGAACGCAAGGCTTCCGATGAGTCTAACGAACCCAGCGCCGATCTCCGGGCGGCGGCGCTCATGCGCTGAAGTCGGCACGGGCGACCGGCGCCACGCCCCCGAGGCGCTGAGGGAAGACGACCGCGGCCGCTGCGACGTGGCCAGGCCCACGGAAACGGCCCCGTGCCCGCGTATCCCGGGACGTACGGCTCGCGATCGCACGGGGTCCGTTGGCGGTGTGGCTCAGGGCTGCCCCTGTGCCCCGTCCTGACCCTGGGGATCACTGGTGACGAGCTCGATGAGTCCCAACGGTGCGCGGTCGCCGAGCAAGAGGTCCATCATCTCGTGGGCCTCGGCGTAGAGGGCCGCGGTTCGGGGGAACAGCGCCTCTTCGTAGGCGGTGAGTGCCGCTTCGGTGTCGTCGGGGCGGGCGGCGATCGCCTTGGCGAGTTCGGCGCCGTCGAACATGGCCAGGTTCGCGCCGTCGCCGGACGGCGGCGTCAGGTGCGCGGCATCGCCGAGGAGCGTCACCCCGGGAACGCGGTCCCATCGGTGTCCGTCCGGGAGGGTGTGGATCATGCGCGCGACCGGAGGGGTCTCGCCGTCGGTGATCAGCGCGGTGAGTTCCGGAGCCCAGCCGTCGAACTCGGCCGCGATCCGAGCGGTCGCCGCGGCGGCATTGGTGAAGTCGATCTCGGCGATCCACTCGGCGCGGCGGATCAGCTCTACGTACGAGTGCAGGATGTTCCGCGCCTCACGGTGCGCGATGATCCCCTTTCCCGGGGTCAGCGCGTACATCGCGCCAACACCCACCGCCTCGGCCGCCGCGGCGTGCCGGTCGTCGGCGTCGTACAGGAAGGTGTCGATGACCGTCATGCCGGTGTACTCGGGCTTGGCGTCAGAGAGCAGGGGACGGACCTTCGACCAGGCGCCGTCGGCACCGACGAGCACCCTGCTGGACACGGTCGCGCCGTCGGCGAAGGTCAGCTCGTGCCGGCCATCGTCGAGGGGCTGGACACCGGTGACCTTCCGGCCCCACCGGACCGTCTCGTCGGGCAGGGAGTCCAGCAGGATCCGACGCAGGTCTCCGCGGAGCACTTCGGGACGCCGCGCCATCCCGTCGTCGGGGGCGTCGTGCAGCAGCTTGCCGTGCTGATCGAGCACGCGCAACGCCTCGGCTCCTTCGTGGATGATCGCGCGGAACTCGTCGGAGAGGCCGGCGTCGGCGAGCGCGCGCTGCCCGTCGTCCTCATGGATGTCGAGCTGGCCGCCCTGCGTGCGGGATTTGGCCGAGGGGTCCGCCTCGTAGACCGTTGCCGGGATGCCGTGGACGTGCAGGACCCTGGCGAGGGTCAGGCCGCCGAGGCCGGCGCCGACGATGGCGATCGGGTGGTGGCTCGTGTTCATGGGCTTCCTCGTTTCCGCGCGGGCGAAGCGCCGGGCATCTCCCCGGACACCTATACGGATCAGTGTTCCGCAAGCAGTATGGAACGCGGTTCGCTCGGCACGGACCTCTGGAAGTGGCTCGGCCTACTGTGGTCGAATTCACCACCGAGATCGGCAACGTCGCGCCGGATCTCCGGGACCGCGAGATCGCCCTGGGCCAACATCTTCGACCCCGTCGGACGCGGAACAGGGGGTCGGCTCCCGGGCTGGCACCCTGCTCTTCGCGCCGGCGCTCGGCGACACCAACGACGCATGCCCTCCACGTCCCCCTGTGTCCGTGGAGTGCCGAACTCCGAATGTCCACGTGCCGGAGGAGGACTTGATGTGCAGCACGTAGGCCCCGTTCGACGTGTACTGGTTGAAGCCGACGAACCCGAACTTCGGCGAGATGGCGGCCGTCACGTCGCTGGCGTACAGCGGGATGACCGGCACCGCCGGCCGGATCTGCTTGACGACCTTCGGGTAGGCCTCGTACCAGGTGCCTCGATCGGTGCTGCCGATGCCCTGGTTCAGCAGCTTGTCCATGCTCGGCGGATCGTACTCCGAGACGTTCCACTGGCCCCGATTCAGATGCCAGCTGCCCCAGCATCTCCTGGACGTAGGCGCTCGGATCGGGGCCGGTGTGTCGTTCTTCCCCAGGGAGGGGGTGTCCGTCCTCTGATGGACACGACGGGACGCACCTCGGCGGGACGGGACCCATCCCGAGCGGGCGTTCGTCCCCAGGTCGGTCGGGACCTGCGCCCGGCACCCTGAGCCAAACGTCACGTCGCAACCGTGGCGCCCGGCATGGAGGATGGAGGGCAGGCCACCGCACGGGTCCCCCAAGATCTCGATTTGCGATCTGTTCACCCACGGGTATCCTGTTCCTGGCCGATTCCAGAAATGCCAAACCAACCGCCCGAAGCGCCGCACGAGCCGGACCCGCAGACGGGGCGAACCAGTCGCGCCGACGTGACCTGGGTGCTGGCCGGTCCGGAGAAGCCTGACGAGGCGGCTGAGGCGCCCCCTCAGTTCTCTCCCGACGGTCGCTACTGGCTGGAGGGCAAGCGCTGGGTCCCGGTCTACGACGTGTTCGCCCCGGGCCCGACGGTCGAGGAGCGGGAGGGCCATCGGGCCCGGAACGTCCTGCTCGCCGTCCTCGCCGTGGTCGTCATCGCCGTCCTGGTGCTGGCCGGCGCCGCCTACGGTGGTGCCCTGCGCGGCATCGGCATCCCCCGCCCCGGGGGTCCCTCGACCGCCAAGCAGCCTGCGTCGCCGGCCGCCGTGTCCGCCTCCCTGACCGGGGTCTTCGACAA
Source organism: Candidatus Dormiibacterota bacterium (assembly GCA_036272915.1). Lineage (GTDB taxonomy): Bacteria > Chloroflexota > Dormibacteria > Dormibacterales > Dormibacteraceae > DATAXV01. The sequence goes on along the minus strand of DATAXV010000055.1, from coordinate 22,407 downwards.
CGCCGGCATCAGCAACGACCCGAAGCCGGCGTCGGCCGATCTCGACGGCAACGGATTCAGCTACTCGGCCACCGCCCTCAAGGACGAGAAGGCCGGCCCGGGCAGCACGGTAGGGGTGGGTGGGGTCAGCTTCCGCTGGCCGGACACGACGGCCGGAGCCGCCGACAACGTGGTCGCCCAGGGTCAGACCATCCCCGTCCAGGCCGGTTCCGGCGCGGCCCAGATCGGTTTCCTGGGCGCGGCCACCGGGACCGCCAGTGGCGGCGAGGCGACGCTCACGTACAGCGACGGCACCACGACGCATTTCGAGCTCGGCTTCTCGGAGTGGACGCTCGACCAGGGCAAGTCATCGCCCGCCTACGGCAACGTCGAGGCGATCAAGATGGACTACCGCAACTCCGCGTTCGCCCTTGACCAGCTGATCAGCACCTACGTCTTCTACGCGGGCCTCCCCCTCGAGAGGTCCAAGTCGCTGGTCTCGGTCACGCTGCCGGTGACGGCGGCGCCCCAGCTCCTGCACATCTTCGCCGTCTCGACCTCGACCACCCCAATCGCGGGGCCGGTCGTCGACGCGATCACGCCCGCCTCCGCGGTCGCCGACCAGCAGGTCACGATCATAGGAACCGGCTTCGGCGCCACCCAGGGCTCGGGCTACGTCACCCTCACCGACGCCGCCATGGTCTGGGGCGTCCCCGGAATGGAACCCACCCTCCAGATCAAGAGCTGGTCCGACACGCGGATCACGTTCCTCGTCCCGGATCGCAGCGGGAGCGGCGGCATCTGGCACATCTGGCCGGGAACGCTGGCCACCGTGGGCGTGGCCGCGGGCGGTCGGATCAGCCACGACATGGGCCTCCTGGAGATGAGCCAGCACTGACGTCGGCCCTCTCTCAGGGGGAGCTGGCTCGGTGTTCGGCTCGCGGCTCGCCGGCGGCGTGGGAGACTGAAGAGGTACCCAGGTGTCAGAGAGCGCACCCTCCGAAGGCCCCATCACCCGCATCCGCCGGCCGACGCTGCACGATCGCACGGCCGAGCTCCTGATGGTCGAGTGGACGCTGCCGGCGATCGACTCCCCCACGCCCCAGGTGCACGTCCACCATCACGACGACGAGCTCTGGTACGTGATGGAGGGCCGGCTGGTGTCGAGGCTGGGCGATCAGGAGAGCGAGACCGCGCCGGGAGGCGTGGTCATGGCCCGGCACGGGACGGCGCACGCCTTCTGGTGCGCGGGTCCGGCTCCGACCCGCTGCCTGACCATGATGACCAAGCGAGGCCTGCAGCTGCTCGAGGAGCTGGAGGCGACCCCGCTGCGAACCCAGGAGATGGTCGAGGCCATCTTCCGCAAGTACGACAGCGAGTTCCTCGCCGGCTGACCGATCAGGCCGGGGCCCAGCTCTCCGGATCCGCCTCGAGCTGGTCGCCGCTGTCCAGGTTCTTCACCTCGTGCCGGCCGCCGTCGGCCGTGGGCGGGAACCAGACGTAGGGGATCCGCTTGCGCGAGGCGTAGCGCACCTGGCGGCCGAACTTGTCCGCCTCGTGGTAGAGCTCGACGTTGAGGCCGCGCCGGCGGAGACGGGCCGCGGTCTCCGCCGCCTGGGGCCGGAGCTCCTCGCTGGGCAGCGCCACCAGGACCTTGGTGGGCGACAGCGGCCCGGTCTCGATCAGGCCCTCGGCGAGCATCTTGGAGAAGAGCCGGGTGAGCCCGATGGAGACGCCGATCCCGGGGAGGTGACGGCGGATGAAGGAGCTGGCCAGGTCGTCGTACCGCCCGCCCGAGCAGATCGTCCCGAAGGAGGGGAAGGCGTCGAGCTTGCCCTCGTAGACCGTCCCCGTGTAGTAGTTCAGGCCGCGGGCGATGGAGAGGTCGGCGACGACCTTGCCCTCCGACGCCAGGTCGCGGACCTGGTCGAGCACGAACCCGAGCTCCTCCAGGCCCTTCTCGAGCAGCTCGTTGGAGCTGGGGCTGATGCGGGCGATGTCGTCGGCGAGCCCGGAGTCCGTGGCCCGGAGCTCGGCCAGGGCCAGACAGGAGCGGACCTGGTCGTCGCCGAGCCCGCTCTCGCGAAGGGCCGCCTCCACCCCGCCGACACCGATCTTGTCGAGCTTGTCGACGATCTGGATGGTGTCGATCGGGTCGGGGACGCCGATCGCCTCGTAGAAGCCCTGCAGGACCTTCCGGTTGTTGACGTGCATCGTGTAGCCCTCGACGCCGAGCCCGTCCAGCACCTCGCACAGGATTCGGGGCATCTCGGCGTCGAAGTGGATGGAGACGTACTCGCTGCCGATGACGTCGATGTCGCACTGCGTGAACTCGCGAAACCGGCCCTCCTGGGGCCGCTCGCCGCGCCACGACTTCTGGATCTGATACCGCTTGAAGGGAAAGACGAGGTCGTTGAAGTGCTGGGCGACGTACCGGGCCAGGGGCACGGTCAGGTCGAAGTGGAGCCCGAGGCGGGCGTCGCCGCCCTCGCCCTGCAGCCGCTGCAGGACGTAGACCTCCTGCGAGGTCTCGCCCTTGGCCTGCAGCGCCTCCAGCGGCTCGGCCGCCGGCGTCTCGATCGAGCAGAACCCGTACCGCTCGAAGGCGCTGCGGATGTGGTCGAGCCACCGCAGCTCGACGATGCGGACCTGCGGCAGCCACTCGGGGAAGCCGCTGACGGGCGCGAGACGCAGGGGCCGGACCTCGGACATGTCGAGAGCCAGTCTGACTAGTGAAGGGCGCCGAGTGCGCCGCTCGCGACCAGGGCCCGGACGGCGGCGCCGCGGTGGCTGTACCGGTGCTTCTCCTCGGGGTCGAGCTCGGCGAATGTCCGGCCCAGGTCGGGGAGCAGGAACATCGGGTCGTACCCGAATCCTCCCGAGGCCTCCCCGGGCTCGATCGCCTCGCCCTCGCAGACGCCCCAGAAGTCCTCCGTGGGACGGCCGGGGACGGCCAGGGCAAGGGCGCAGACGAACCTCGCCGCCCAGGGCCGGGGAACGCCCCGCAGCCGCTCCAGCACCAGCCGGAAGCGCTCATCCTGGGTCGGCCCGATCCGCGCCGAGTGAAGGCCGGGGTAACCATCGAGGGCATCGACCTCGAGGCCGCTGTCGTCGCCTAGCGCGGGCAGTCCGGTCGCCCGGGACGCGGCCTCGGCCTTGATCCTGGCGTTGGCCTGGTAGGTGGCGCCGTTCTCGGGCTCCGTCGGCTCGCAGGCGCCCAGCTCGAACGAGGGGTCGGCGAGGAGCTCTCGGAACTCGCGCAGCTTCCCCGGGTTGCCGGTGGCGATGATCAGACGCGGCACCGAGCTAGCGGACGGGAGATGCCTGGTCGAGCGCGGCGATGGCCCGCTTCTGGTGGACGATCAGATCGCGGATGCCGCGGTCGGCGAGGGCGAGCAGGTTGCTCAGCTGCTGGCGGGTGAGGGCCTCCTTCTCCGCCGTCGCCTGGATCTCGATGAAGCGGCCGTCGTCGGTCATGACCACGTTCATGTCGGTCTCTGCCTGGAAGTCCTCGGCGTAGTCGAGGTCCAGGCGCGGGCCGTCGTCGACCATGCCCACGCTGACCGCGGCCACGTAGTTCTTGACCGGGTTGACCGACAGCATCCGGGCGTCGCGCATCCGCTTGATCGCCTGGTACATGGCGCAGAAGGCCCCCGTCACCGACGCCGTCCGGGTGCCGCCATCGGCCTGGAGGACGTCGCAGTCGAGCGTGATCGTGTGCTCGCCCAGGGCGCGCATGTCGACCGCCGTCCGCAGGGCACGGCCGATCAGGCGCTGGATCTCGTGGGTCCGGCCGCCGATGCGGCCGCTCTGCGCCTCGCGCTGGCCCCGGTCATGGGTCGAGCGGGGGAGCATCGAGTACTCGGCGGTGATCCACCCGTGGCCGGTGCCGCGCCGGTGCATCGGCACCCTGTCCTCGACGCTGGCGGTCACCCAGACACGGGTGCGGCCGGCCTGCACCAGGCAGGACCCCTCGGCGTGGACGTTGACGCCGAGCTCGAGGGAGAAGGGGCGTAGCTCGTCGGGCCGCTCGCGGCCGTCGGGTCGTGTCATCCGACCAACTCTACTTGCCGGAGATCTTGAGAAGGAGGAGCGTGCCGAAGAAGAGAAAGACCAGCGGGATGAACACGATCAGCGGCGTGAAGGGGTCGAACCCAGGCGTCATCAGGTTGGCGATGACACCGAGACCGATCACCCAGTAGAGCCGCTGCTTCCAGAGCCAGGCGGAGCTGATGATGCCCAGCATCCCCAGCGTCCACAGCACCACCGGCAGCTCGAAGACGATGCCGAAGGCGATGCAGATGGCCAGCATGAAGCTGAGCAGGTCGGTGGCGTTGGCGATGTACTCGAAGCCAGGCGGCGAGAAGCTCTTCAACACGTGGAAGAAGAGCGGCATCGCCCAGAAGGCGAAGCCGACGCCGACCAGGAAGAAGAACGTGGTCGCGAAGACCAGCGGCAGGATGACCCTCTTCTCGCGGACGTGGAGGCCTGGCGCGACGAACCACCAGAGCTGCCAGAAGATGATCGGGCAGGCGACCAGCGTGCCCGCGTAGAGCGCGACCTGGAAGCGGATGGTGAACCCGCCCGTGGGCGTCAGGTAGACCAGGTGCTTCAGCGCCGCCCGATGCTGCATGAAGCTGAGGATGTCGTTGCTGAAGAACCACATCACGGCCGCGGCGACGACCCAGGCGAGGGCCGAGATGATCAGCGCCCGGCGCAGATCCTGGAGGTGCTCCATGATCGTCATCCGAGCCTCGTCGGCTTCGGATGCGGGCTCCTCCGGGGCCGGCTTCTTCTTCCTTCTGAGCAGCAGGGCCATTCGGTCAGCCGCCCGGGATCAGGCGGTGCCCTCGCCCGTCTTCTCCCCGCCGTCCCCTTCGGGCTCGGGCGGGTTCTCGACAGTGGCGGCGGGGGGCTGCGGGGATGCCTCCTCGGGGGAGGCGCCCGGCTCCTCGACGGACGCCGAGGGCTGCGGCGCCTCGGTCACGTCGGCGGGCGGTTCGATCGCGGGCTCGTCGGTCTCCTCGACCTCGTCGACCGGGTCCGGGTCCTTGGCCAGCTCCTGATCGACGGCGGAGACCTCCTCGGGAGGAGCCATCACCGCCGAGCTGGGCTCGTGGTGGCCGGCCGACGTCGCCTCCTCGAAGGGACTCCGCTCGACCGGGGAGCCGTCGTTCGACGAGGCGTAGACGCCGGCGTCGATCTCCGGCGGGCCGAAGGAGCCGATCGGATCGACCGCCCCCACCGACTCGGGGTCGAGCTCCTCGCTCTCCGCGGTCCCCTCGACCTCGGTCGCGGTCGGCACCTCCTGCTCCCTGGTCAGCTGGTCGATCAGCCCCTGGGCGGAGAAGAGGTTGCTGTTGCCCTGTCCCTCGGGCAGGTCAAGCGCCCTACGGATCTCGCCGGTGACGTCATCGGACGCTCGGCGGAACTCCCTCACCATCCTGCCGGCGGCGCCGGCCATCTCGGGCAGCTTGCCCGGGCCGAAGACGATCAGCACGATGATGAAGAGGACGATCAGGAAGGCGGGATGTAGTCCCAGTCCAAACAATTGCGCGGTACCTCAGGCTGATTATAGTCCCGGCCCTCAGGGCCGGCCTCCCGTCAGATTTCCCGGACGGTAACGCTGAGGATACGGTCGGAAGTGCCGAGTGTGGTCAGGTTGTTGAAGCCCTTGGAGACGGTGCCGAAGTAGTTGTAGCTGAGCTTCGGCCTGCCACCCTTCCATCCCGTCCTGGTGATGAAGAACTGCGAGCCCGAGATCTTGCCGTCCGAGAGCCTCGCCATCCCCACCGATCCGCTCGCCCAGGCACCCTTGCCGACCGGCGCCGTCGGAAGCGTGTAGCCGGGGCCTCCGCGCCCGGTGTCGGTCGGGTCGCCGCTCTGCACGTACCAGCTCGGAGCGGCCAGGAAGCGCCGGCCCGTGAAGTAGCCGTTGACGGCGAGCACGACGAAGTTGTTGACCGTGACCGGGGACTTGCTGGGCAGCAGCTTGATCGTGAACGAGCCCTTGGTCGTGTCCACCGTGGCGAGGTACTCGCCGTGGACGTTGATGCACATCGGCGGCGCCGAGCGGTAAAGGTCGGGGGCCAGCTGGGCCGCGGTCCGGCAGCTGGCCAGGGCCTTCGGCACCGGCTGGCGCTGGGCCGAGTCGATGAAGACGCCGGCCACCACCACGATGGCGACGGCGAGGACGGTGACCGCGACCGCGACAACCAGGCGCAGTGGCTTCTGTCCGGAGGCGGGGCGGTCCGCGCGGCTGTCGCTGGGGGTTGGCATCGAGGGCGCTGTTCCTAGTGCGAGGTTGAGAGGGATTCCACGATCGCCAGGGCCAGTCCCCGGGTCGTGTAGTCGCGAGCGATTATATCCACGCGCAGACCCAGCCGATGCGCGGTATCGGCGGTGACCGGGCCGATGCAGGCGATCTTGCAGCGCTCCTGGGCGAGGGCCAGCTGCTCGTCGGTCAGGGCCTTGACGAAGTTGGTGACGGTCGAGGAGCTGGTGAAGGTGACGACGTCGACCCAGGGGCCCTCGAGCAGGCGGCGCAGCATGTCCGCGGTCGAGGGCGGCGAGACCGTCCGGTAGACGGGCAGGAACTCGACCTGGGCGCCGCGCTGGGCGAGCAGCTGGGGCAGGGCGTCGCGAGCGACCTGGGCGCGCGGGATCAGCACCCTCCACCCCTTGAGGTCCCAGCCCTCGAGCGCCTTGGCCAGCCCCTCGGCGGTGTATTCGCCGGCGACCAGATCGGGCTTGATGCCGTTCGCCTCCAGCATCCGCGCCGTCTCCGGCCCGATGGCGCCGATCTTGCTGCGGTACAGGTGCCGGGCGTCATGGCCGAGCTCGAGCAGGAGCTGGAAGAAGATGGTCACGGCGTTGGCGCTGGCGAAGACGACCAGCCGCGTCTCCCCGAGGTGCTCGATCGCGGCCGCCGCCTGGTCGCGATTGGGCAGGGCCTGGATCTCGATGGTCGGCACCTCGATCACGGCCGCGCCCAGATCGATCAGCTCCCGGGCGAAGGCGGACGCCTGGTGACGGGCCCGGGTGACCAGCACCCGCACCCCGTGGAGCGGCCGCCGGCTGAGGGTGTCAAGGCGGTCGGCCAGCTCGACGCCGGGGCCGACCACGATCACCGCGTCGCCGCGGAGGCCGGCCTTCTCGGCGGCGGCGACGATGTCGCCCAGCGGCGCCACCAGGCGATGCTGGCTCTGGCTGCCCGCCTCGGTCAGCAGCGCCGCCGGCTCCTTCGCCGTGCGCCCGTGCCGGAGGAGTGAGCGCACACCCGACTCCCACCATCCCCAGGGCAGGCGCAGGACCACCGTGTCGGCGTGGCAGGGCGAGCCGATGGCGACCGACGCGGAACGCCCCTCCAGGGTCAAGGGGATGCCGCCCAGGGTGGGGCCGGCAGTCTCCATGAGCATGCCCGGCACCACCTCGAACTCGACCTGCGCTCGCTCCAGGCCGCGGGCCACCTCGACCCCGTCGGCGAAGGCGTAGGGGTCGCCGCGGAAGAGAACCGCAACCCGCTTCTGCTGCCCGGCGAGGGCGACGATCTCGGACACGTCGCGATAGGGCCCGATCTCGGCGCCGGCGCCTGCCATGCTCAGGATCGCTCGATCACAGGCCGCGTCGTACCGCAACACGTCGGCCTCGCGGATGGCGTCGGCGGCCCGCAGCGTGAGCATCTGGGGATGCCCGGGACCGACGCCCACAAGAGTGACCAGCAACGTCCTCAGCTTAGACCCGGGCGCTGACGCGGCGTGGCGAGGGGTCCAGCCGCAATCGCCGCACCGTCGGGACCTCCCCTCCGAACAGCCGGAGCGCGACCTCGTCGAAGCCCTCTGGCACCGCCGTCACCAGCAGCTCGTGGTCGGCTACGCCGCCGTCGGCGAGCATCCGCGCGTGCTCCAGCCGCCGGCGGACCATCGCCGCCGTCGTCCCCGCCGAGTCGACCAGCCGAAAGGTGCCCGGGAACGCCCTCTCGATCGCGCCGCGCAGGAGCGGGTAGTGGGTGCAGCCGAGGACGAGGACGTCGGCGCCGAGGCCGGCGATCTCCTGCAGGTCGCGCCGCAGGGCGGCCTCGGCCCGGGGCGTGTCGGCCCCACCCGCCTCGACGATCTCGACCAGCTCGGGACACGCCTTCTGGTACACGCCGATCATCGGGTCGAGCTCCTTGATCGCGTGCAGGTACTCCTGGCTGAGCCTGGTGCCCTCGGTCGAGATCACCCCGACCAGCCCCTTCCGGGTCGCCTCGACCGCGGCCTGCGCCCCCGGCGCGATGACGCCGACGATGGGAAGGTCGAAGAGCTCCCTGGCCTGGTGCAGCGCCGCCGCCGTCGCCGTGTTGCAGGCGATCACGACCAGCTTGACGTCGCGGCTCTGCAGGTAGCGGATGATCTCGAACGCGAACTCCTTGACCTCGTTCTGATAGCGAGGTCCGTAGGGGAAGCGGGCGAGATCGCCCACGTAGATCGTCGGCTCGAGCGGCAGGCTCTCGCGGATCGCACGGAGGACGGTGAGACCACCGACGCCCGAGTCGAAGACCCCGATCGGCCGCTCGTCCCCCATCCCGATGGCTCAGCCCCCGATGGCGAAGCCGACGCGACGGTCGGAGCGGGCGGCGCTCTTGGCCTTGCGGAGCAGGACCACGTGCTGATCGGCGGCCGACAGCACCTTGACGAAGTCCCACCCGTCCTTCGAGGCCTCGTTGAGCACCTTGGCCAGCGTCTTGCCGTCGGTCAGCTTGACCGTGGTCAGCACCTCGGTCCGGTACTCGAACTCGCGATTCTCGCCGGCGATGCTGGGAATGGCGGCCGCCGGGCCGGCGGCGGGAGCGTCCGGCTCGTCCGGCTCCTCGTCGGGCTCCGGTTCCTCTTCGAAGAGTAGTCCTCGCATGAGCAGTGATTGTATGGCTCGCCGCCATCGCGAACCGGCGGCGGGCATGGCGGGGTCCGCTTCGACGCCGAGCCCGATCGGGCCTGATAGGTTGGCCCGGTGACTACGGAGTGGACCTGGGACGAGACCCTCTTCGCCGACGCCGCTCGCTATTACGACGCGGGCCGGCTCCCCTACTCGCCGGAACTTGCCGGCGCCTTCGCCCGATCCCTCGGCCTCGACGGTGCCGGACGGCTGCTCGACGTCGGCTGCGGGCCGGGGTCGGTCGCCCTCCGCCTGGCCGGTCTCTTCGAGGAGGTGGTCGGCCTCGACGCCGACACCGGGATGATCGAGGAGGCGCGGCGCCTGGCCCAGGAGCGCGGGGTCGGCAACGCCCGGTTCGTGCTCGGGCGGGCGGAGCGGCTTCCCGCCGGTCTGGGCCGCTTCCGCGTGGTCACCTTCGCCGCCTCCTTCCACTGGATGGACCGCTCCCTGGTCGCCGGCCTGGTCCGCTCGATGCTCACGCCCGGCGGCGCCGTCGTCCACGTCGATGACCGGCGGGACATGCCCGAGGTGGCGGAGCCCACCCCCCACCCCGCTCCACCGCACGCGGAGATCGAGGAGCTGCTGCGCTCGTACCTCGGCCCCGAGCGCCGGGCCGGCCAGTCGATCCGGACCACATCCCCGAGTGGCGAGGAGGCGATCTTCCGCGGCGCCGGCTTCGAGGGCCCCGACGACGTGGTCGTCCCCGACGGGCGGATCCTCGAGCGCACCACCGAGCACATCGTCGCCGACACCTTCTCCCGCTCCTGGGCCGCGCCGCACCTCTTCGGCGACCGCCAGGCCGCCTTCGAACGCGACCTGAGGGCGCTGCTCCTGGCGGCGTCGCCGGAAGGGCTGTTCTCGGTCCGGCGCGCGGACGGCATGCTCCACATCTGGCGGCCGGCCGGCGGATAGCCGCCCGCGGACGCTACTGCGTCCGTTCCCGGTAGTCGAAGATCAGGCCGCCGGCGACGATCAGGCCGCCGAAGAGCACCGCCATCACGATCAGGTCGGCCAGCGGTCCCTCGGTCACCGCCTGGGCGTAGCCGCGGGTCCCGGCGTAGAAGGCGGCGCGGGTCAGGTCGACCGGGTAGCGCATGGGCATGATGCGAGAGATGGCATCGATGTAGCCGGGGAGACCGGTCAGCGGGACGATGACGCCGGCCAGGAAGTACTGCGGCAGGACTAGGAACGGGAAGACCTGCTGGGCGGTCCGCTGGTTGGGCAGCGCGGCCAGCGTGGCGAGGCCGAAGGCGGCGCCGAACAGGCAGCAGGCGATCGAGGGCGGGACCAGGGCCAGCAGCTGCTCGGGGGACATGCGGACCCCGAAGAGGGTGGCGAAGGCGACGATCCCCACCCCCTGGCAGAGGGCGACCAGCGACTCGCCGATGACCTTGCCGGTGACGATCGTGAAGCGGGAGACCGGGGCGACGAACAGCTCGCGCGAGAAATCGGTGGCGCGGTCCTCGACGATCGACATCATCCCCGCCGCGGCCGACTGGAAGAGGGTGGCGGGAAGGACGCCGGTGAAGGTCAGGGTCACGGCGTTGAGCCCGGTGACGCGGCCGACGGTGGGCTCCAGCATGGTGCCGAGGCCGGCGATGATGAGGACCGGGAAGGCGAGGCTGACGCCGAGCCGGATGCGGTCCCTGAGCAGCTTGGTCAGATCCCGCTGAGCGATCGCGAGCAGCGCCCACAACTCGGTGCGCACCCGGCCGAGGGCCTGCCCCTCCGGCGCCGGCGCCCTCACGACCCCGCCTCCTCAAGAAGGAGAAGGTAGGCCGCCTCCAGGGAGGGCTCGACCACCCGGAGCACGGTCAGCTCGGAGCGCAGCTCTCGGATCACCTCCTGGGCCCGGCGCTCGCCGAGCGGCACCCGGAGCGGCCCATCCCCCTCCGCGGTCAGGCCCATCCGCTCCAGCTCGGCTCGCAGGGCGGCCCGGTCGACGGCGTCGACCACGAGCTCGGTCCGCGTCCTCCTGGCCCTGACCTCGCCGGGGGTCCCTCGCTCGATGATCCGGCCGCCGGCGAGCACGCAGACGGCGTCCGCGCCCTCCGCCTCCTCCAGGTAGTGGGTGGTCAGGAAGACGGTGGTGCCGTAACGGGCGCGCACCTCCTGCAGGTAGTCCCACAGGCTGTGCCGGCTCTCCGGATCCAGGCCCGTCGTCGGCTCGTCGAGGAACAACACCCGGGGCCGGTGCATCAGGGCCCGGACGATCTCGAGCTTGCGGCGCATGCCGCCGGACAGCGATCGCGCCGGCCGGCCGAGGACGTCGCTCAGCCCGAGGAGGCCGGCCAGCTCCTCCACCTGGCTTCGGTAGCCGGCCGCCATCAGGCGGTGCATCGGCCGCCAGGGATGGAGCCCGTAGAGGACGGCGTGGAGCCGGACATTCTCCTCGGCGGTGAGGTTCAGGTCGAGGGAGGGCTGCTGGAAGACGATGCCCAGCTCGCGCCGAACCAGGCCGCGCTGGCCGGCGACGTCGAGACCGGCGATGCGGATCTCGCCGGAGGTGGCGGACATGGTCGTGGTCAGGATCGAGACGGTCGTCGTCTTGCCGGCCCCGTTGGGCCCGATCAGGCAGAAGAGCTGGCCCTCGACGACATCGAAGGAGATCCCGTCGACGGCGTTGGTGCGGACCCCCCGGTACCGCTTGACCAGGTTCCTGACCTCGATCGCGTTCACGTCCTCGCCGATGCTCCCGACGGTGGGCCGCCCCTGAGGACGGCCGCGGCGGCGACCCTGCGCATGGCACCAATCATGCCTCCGGCGGCGGGCCGTGACCCGCGGCCGATCGGAACCAGCCGCGGCCGGCGAGCCGGCACGGCGACTGTCCGCATCCGGTCCGCCGCGCGCTCCTACGATCGATTTGGGATGGCGAACGTCGACCTCCACGCGCTGTCGGGCGAGGGAGGACGAACGCTGTCCACGGCCTGGGTCTTCAGCGGCGGCGGCATCGACGGGGCCCTCCAGGCCGCGGTCGTCGCCCGGGCGGTGGAGCGCCGCGCCTGGCACCCCGGCGAGGTCCGGCTCTTCGGAACCAGCACCGGTGCCTACACCGCCGTCGCCACCTCCCTGTGGTCGGGAGAGCGGGACATGGCCGGGCGGCTGCGCGACCTCTGGCCGTCGATCGCCTCCGAGCGGCTGATTCTGTCCAGGGTCCAGGGCAGACTGATCGATCGCTTCGTCCCTCCCGGACTGCGCCTCGAGGACCTGCCCATCCCGGTCTCGATCACGGTGACCGACGTCGAGGCGGGCAGGCGCGAGGTGCTCGACCGCGGGCCGGTTCGCGAGCTGCTGCTGGCCGCTTCCTCCTGGCCGCTGCTGCACACGCCGGTACCGGTCGAGGGCCGCCTCTACCAGGACGGGGGCATGGTCGCCTACTGCGACCTCCTCGCCGCGGACGAGGCCGGATGCAAGCAGGCCATCGCCATCGCCTGCTGCAACCGCGCCCCGAACCGAGCGCATCACCGGCGCTCACGGGCGCACGCCCTCGGGCTCAGCCAGCGCATGCACCAGATGGAGGCGCACCTCGACGCGTCCTCCATGCAGCAGATCCAGCGGGACCTCCTCATCTGCGGCGATCGCATGCCGACACTGCTCCTGGCCCCGCAGCTGCCGTCGAGGGGGGCGCGCATCAGCAACGCGGACCGGATCGCCGACGACCTGGAGCTGGGCCGCGCCCTCGCCGACCAGGTCCTCGACCGGCGGCCGTACATGAATGTCCTCGGACGGATCCCGACTTCGGCCATCATCGACACCCCTCCCCAGCTGGTGACGCACGCGGCGGGCTCGGTGGCCGGGCACGAGTTGTGAGCAGCGATCAGAGCAGGTCGCGAAGCCTCAACTTCTCGCGGAGATCGGCGACGCGAACCGGAATCGGAATCGGAATCGAGCCGTGGAGCATGCCCATCTCCGCCCGCCAGGTCATCTCATGCAGGTCGTTGGCGGCGCTGATCACCTGGCACCAGCGCAGGTCGACCGGGACCGGGGATTCGCGGTTGTAGCTCTCGACCGCGCCCTCCATGATGTCGCCGTAGCCGAACAGACAGCGGAAGTCGATGTGGCGGTCGGCGATCAGCGCGGAGCGGAAGTCGAGCACGCCGAGCAGCGATCCGTCGGCGGCGATGACCAGGTTGTCGCCGTGGAGGTCGCCGTGGATCAGCGTTGGCGACGCCAGGCCCGGCGTGATCTCGGTCAGAAGGCGGTGCACATGTCGCACCAGCGCCCGATCCTCCTCGCTGTTCATGAGGGGCAGCGTTCGTCCCAGCAAATCCGGTGCGAACTTTGGGTACTCGGGTGGAGGTAGGCGCAGGCCGATGGCGGTCTCGAGATCGATCGCCTGATGCAGCTCGGCCAGGAACCGACCGACGTCGGCGGCCACCCTCGCCCACGCCGCCTCGGAGAGCGTGTGATCGAACGCCAGGGTGCCGAGCAGATCGCCGTCGATACGGCGGTAGGCGACGAAGGCGTGATCCGTCGCGAAGCGCCAGGGCTCCGGCAGCCGGGTCGAGATCCGGCCCGCGATCGCCGCCAGCAGGCGGTTCTCCGCCGCCAGCCACTCGGCTCCGGCGCGACTGCCGGCGAAGTGGAAAACGTACTCCTGGTTGACCTCGACCACCAGCCAGTCGGAAGTCTGCCGCAGGACCGTCAACCGTTCGACCGGGAGGCCTGGAGCGGCGCGCCCGACCAGAGCGTCGATGTCGCCGTGGGTCAGCCGATCCAGCCTCCGCTCTCCCATGTCCGCGAGATCCTACGGCGCGGTCGTGCCGGTCACGTGCGGCGGCGCGGAGGTAGAGTTCCAGGCGAATGACCCTCCATTAGCTGCCCTGAGTCGCGCCGGGCCTCCTCCTCGAGCCACGAGGAGCGCGCCCCGATCGATGCCGAGCTCGTGCGCCGCCTTGGTCGCTGGCTTCGTCCCGTTGCCAGCAAGTCCCAAGGAGGATCCTCGTGTCTCGGCATCACAACCGCCCCAGCTGGTTCCCGCCGCCGCCGTCGAGGCCGCGCGGGGCGGCCAAACTGGAAGCGGCACTCACGGCCTTCCGAACTCCGGTCTCGGGGCGTGTCGCGGCCGATCTTGGAGCCTGCGCCGGTGGCTTCACGCTGTCGCTGCTGGAGGCCGGAGCCAGGTGCGTCTACGCCGTCGACGCCGGCCACGGCCAGCTGCTCGGCAGTCTTCGTCTCGACGCGCGCGTCGTCAATCTCGAGCGCACCAACATCGCGCTCCTGAACCAGAAGCTGATCCCGGATCGGCTGGACCTGATAACCGTCGCCTCTCCTACCTCTCCATCGCCAGAGCCCTACCGCAGCTGGCCGGCCTGGCCATCGCCCCGGACGCCGACCTGATCGCGCTGGTCAAGCCCATGTTCGAGCTCGGCCTCGCCCGGCCGCCGGCCGACCATGCCGCCGCCGCGGCCGCCGTCACCGTCGCCTCCAGCGGGGCGGCCCGATCGGGGTGGCGGGTCGAGGCGAGCATGGAGAGTCCGGTCAGGGGGAGCAGAGGCTCGATCGAGTTCCTGATCCACGCGCGCCGGGCGGCCGGCCGATGATCCCCGCCTCGATGCGCTGCGCACGGCAGCCGGTGACCGCGGGCCGGTTCAGCGGGAGGTGCAGGGAGCGCGGTCCGCCCGGCTCCGCGTCCAGCAACCGCCGACCTCACCGAAGCGGGCCGACCTGGACACAGATTTGCAACACCTCGCCAGTACCATGCACTCCCATGTTGAAGCTCATCCTCGAGATCATTCTTGCCCTGGTGCTGCATCCGCTCGCCTTCATCCTCTGCGTGGTCAACATCGCCCGCCGCAACGACCTGGGCGGGTTCTGGACCGTGTTCTGGATCATCGTCACGATCATCTGGGGCATCGGCCCGATCCTGTACGTGCTGTTCGGCGGTGGCGACCTGTGGTGAGGCTGCCGGCGCACTGAGGCGGGCGCCGAGGCGTGGTCGGTGACAGCGGGGAGCATGGCCCGGCCCGCGTCGAATCGATCGAGGTCGCCGGCGCCAGGCTCTGGACCTCGACGACCGGCTCCGGACCGCCGATGGTCCTGTACCACGGCGGTCCCGGAGGCAACAGCGCCTTCGGCAGGCTCACCCCGATGCTGGACGGTATCGCGCGGGTCCACGTCTACGATCAGCGGGCGTGTGGCCGTTCCACGGGCCCGGGTCCATAACCATGGCTCGCTGGCTTCAGGATCTCGACGCGCTCCGCCGGCACTGGGGCCATGAGTCGTGGACCGTGCTCGGGCACTCCTTCGGAGCGAGCCTGGCCCTCGTCTACGCGTTGACCTTCCCCGGACGTGTGCGATCCCTCGTCTACCTGTCGGGCACGGGTATCGACGCGAGCTGGCATGACGAGTACCGGCGAAACCGCATGGCGAGGATGACGGGGAGAGACCGCGCGCGGTTCTCGCTGCTCCGAGAGCGGCGCCAGGTGCTGATCGGCGCGGCGCGTGATCGCGCCGACTGGGAGTACTGGGCTCTCTCGGCGCTGACCGACTATGGAGACCCTGATCGAGCCCCCATCCTGCGCGCCGCGATCGAGAGGGAGGAGCTCCCTCCCAGCGAGGAGGTGAATCGCGTTCTCGGTGCGGAGGCCGCCGTCCACACGAGGACGGGCGAATCGCCGGACACCTCTCCCCGCGTATCGGCGAGCGGCGACAGCCGCTCGGCTCAGGCCCGCTCCGCGACCTGCTGGCGGGTGGGGCCAAGGGCTGCGGTCAAGGCCCCATCGGCCATGAGCGTGGTCCCGTTGATGAACGAGGCACGGTCGGATCCCAGCCAGTAGATCGCCTCGGCGATCTCTTCAGGTCCCGCCACCCGACCTGCCGCGTTGGGGTCGAACGAGAAGCCCAGGTCCTCCAGCGAGGAGACTCCGGCGAAATCAGCGGAGCGCCGGCTCATCGGCGTATCGACACACCCAGGGGCCACGGCGACCACGCGGATACCGTCGGCGGCGTGGTCCAGGGCCATCGCCCGGGTGAGCGCGACGACCGCACCCTTGGACGCCGCATAGGCGGCGTTGCCCGGCATGGTGGCATAGGCGTGCACGGAGGCGACGTTCACGATGACGCCCCGGCCCCGTTGTCGCATCTCGGGAATCGCGAACCTGCTCATCAGGAAGATCGAGGTCACGTTGACGCGCTGGACTCGCTCCCATTCATCCAGCGAGATGCGGTCGACCCGGTCGCCGGCGACGGCGATGCCGGCCACGTTGACGAGCAGATCCGGGCCGCCCTTCTCAACCGCGGCCGCCACCGCCGAGCGGGCGCCCTGCTCGGTGCCGATGTCGGCGGCGCAGGCGACGATGGTCCTGCCCCCTCCGGCGGCGGCCGTCTGCTCGAGGCCGCCGGCGTCGATGTCGACGCCGATCACCTGATACTCGCGTCCGGCCAGCAGCTCCGCCGTCGCCCGACCGATGCCAGAGGCGGCTCCGGTGACGATCGCCACACTCCTGCTCATGGTTCTCCTCCACGGTTCATCGCAGTGATCGAGTTTCGCCGAGCGACCTGAGCGTTGACAAGAGCCGGGAACGAATCGGTCCTCCCCCCGCCGCGGTCCGGAGACCGCCTGCCGTGACCCGACCCCTGAGCCGGGGCGGAGCTCGGCGACGATCGGCGCATCAACCACTGAGTTATGGGAGCGGGCTCTCACGGCGCCTGAGGAGGAACTCTACCCGGAGCCCCTGGCTTCGGGCGTGACCGCCTCTACGAATCCGGCTGCCAGTCTCCCATCCTCACGTGTGCCGGCGGCGGCGCGGGGCCAGGAGTCGCCCCGCACCGACGGAGCTTCGATTACCAGGCCACCGTCCCGCCGGCGTTGAGGGCGAGGTTGCCGCCGTCCACCGGAACCATGCTCCCGGTCACCATCGCCGCCGCGTCCGAGGCCAGGAACAGCGCCACCCCGGCGATGTCGTCGGGCTCCGCCATCCGGCCCAGGGGGATGCCGGCGTAGACGCGATCGTGGGCGGCCCCGAGCCAGCCATCGCCGCGCGCCGCCATGCCCCGCATCCCCTCGGTCGCGACCTGGCAGGGCTGGATGGCGTTGACGCGGATGTGGTTGGGCGCCCACTCGATGGCGAGCTCCCGGGTCATCTGGTTGACCCCGCCCTTGGCGACGCTGTAGGCGAAGTTGCCCCTTCCCAGCGCGGATGAGCCGGCGATGGAGCTGATGTTGACGATGGCCCCACCCCTGCCGGAGTCGATCATCCGCCTGGCGGCGGCGCGAGCGCACCGGAAGTAGCCGGTCAAAGACACGTTGATCACCGCCTGCCACTCGCTGTCGTCGGTGTCGACGGGATGGGTGTGCGTGCCCCGGGCGGCGTCGTTGACGAGGATGTCGACGCGCCCGAACTCCTCGTCGGCCTTCTTGAAGCCGTGCTCCACGGCGGCTGTGTCGCCGGTGTCGCAGTTGACGAAGACGGCACGCCGCCCCCGCTCGCGGACCTCGGTCATGGTCCTCTCCCCTCCCTCGTCGGAGATGTCGAGCCCGACCACGTGGGCCCCGGCGTCGGCCAGGGCATGCGAGATCGCCCTGCCGATGCCGTTTCCACAGCCGGTCACGACAGCGACCCGATCGGCGAGGTCGAACCTTCGCATGATGCCGCCCGTCTCCTCGATCATCTCGGCTCCTTTCACCCAGTTGCGCTGCGTCGGGGACACGCGGTCCCGGGTGCGGGATGCCCGACCGCATCCGCTCCCGGCGCCGCCCCCTCCGGTCCCGGTCCGGCGATCCCAAGCCGGCCCATACGATTCGTAAACAATCTACAGACGTCCGTCAAGAGGACGCGTTGGACCGCGGCGGTGAATCGAGGACGCGTGGGGCGGGATCTGCCCGCCGGTGGTCCGCTAGTCGCGGAAGAGGACGCTGATGCTCTCGCGGCCGTGGATGCGCCGGATCGCCTCGGCCAGGAGCGGCGCGACGCTGACGATCCTGGTCTTCTTCGACACGGGCAGGTCCAGCGGGTGGTTCTCGACCGTGTCGGTCAGGTACAGGCGGCTGATCGGGCTCGCCTCCAGGCGCTTGGCGGCGTCGCCGCTGAGCACCCCGTGGGTCACCGCGGCGATGACGTCGGCGGCTCCGCGATCGATCAGGGCCTCGGCCACCTCGACCAGGGTCCCGCCCGAGATCAGGACGTCGTCGACGACCAGGCAGGTCCGGTTCTTCACGTCGCCGATCAGCTCGACCATCTCGGCCCGCTCGTCGTGGCCGCGGCGGCGCTTGTGGCAGATCGCCAGCGGCGCCCCCAGGCGCTCGGCGAACAGGGTGGCACGCTTGACGAAGCCCTCGTCCGGCGAGACCACGACCGGGTCGTCGAGGCCCTCGGAGACGATCGCGTCGCAGAGCGTGGGCCGCGCCTGCAGGTCGTCGACCGGCACCCGGAAGAAGCCCTGGATCTGGGGCGAGTGCAGATCGACGCCGACGAAGCGGTCGGCCCCGGCCGCCTCCAGCACGTCGGCGCAGACGCGGGCGCGGATGGAGACCCGGGGCTCGTCCTTCTTGTCCCCCTTGGCGTAGCTGAAGTACGGCATCAGCACCGTGACCGAGGAGGCGCTGGCGCGCTTGAAGGCGTCGATCCAGAACAGCATCTCCATGAAGTGGTCGTTGGCCGGGTAGACCGTCGACTGCACCAGGAAGACGTGGCGCCCGCGAACGTTCTGGCCGATGCGGACGAAGAGCGTGCCCTCGGAGAAGCGGATCACCTCCCCCTGCCCGACCGGCACACAGAGGCGGTCGCAGATGGCGGCGGTAAGCCGCGGCGAGGCCGAGCCGCCGAACACGAGCAGCTCACCCTCGATGAGCGGGTCCTCTCTCACCACCACATTCTCCGGGATCGGCCCCGGTTCAGGACAACCCCGCCGGCAAATCTCTTCTGTCCCGACCCGGTTCCGAGGATCACGCCCGGCCGCCGGCGCCGGCGGCGGCGATCATGCGGGCCACCAGCGATGCCGACGTTCCCCTCCGCCGGTACTCCTCCTGGCTGAGGGCACCGCCCATGCCGGCCCGCAGATTGCGGTGCCGGGCCGGGCTGTCCTCGCTCTCGAAGGCGGTGGCGTGAAACTCGCGGCAGCCGGTCTCGGAGAGGATCCGGTGGACGGTGCGCTCGTTGACGCCGCCGCCGGGCATGATGATCAGCCGGTCGCCGGCGTGGCGGACCAGATCGGCGATCAGGGCCGACCCCTCCAGCGCGCTCGCCTCCTGGCCCGAGGTGAGGAGGCGGTCGAAGCCCAGCTCGATGAGCACATCCAGCGCCCCGAAGGGGTCCGCGGTCATGTCGAAGGCGCGATGGAAGGTGGTCGAGAGACCCCGGGCGGCGGCGAGCAGCCGCTCGACGGCGGGTCGGTCGATCTCCCCCTCCGGCGTCACCGCCCCGATCACGATGCCCTGCGCGCCGGCCTCGCGGGCCGCCTCGATGTCACGCTCCATGATCCCCGCCTCGAGCGGGCTGTAGATGAAGTCGCCGCCGCGGGGACGGATCAGGACATGGATGCGAACGCTGCCCCTCGAGCGGACGGCGGCCTCGATGGTCCCGATGCTGGGGGTGACCCCGCCCTCGAACAGATCGGCGCAGAGTTCCACGCGCTGGGCGCCGCCGGCCTCGGCGGCGATCACGCCGGCGACGCTGTCGATGCAGACCTCGTAGGGGATCCGGGTCATCGCGTGCAATCCTCCTGACCGGCGCGGCGCCGTGTGCTTCGTTCAAACCTCTTCCGGCTCGAGCCGCCAGGGCATCCGCTCGCCGAAGCTGGCTCTCACCTTCCATTTCACGCTCTTGGGCCGCGCATCGATGGCGGCGCGCAGCTCCCGGATACGCTCCCCCAGAGTGGTCCTCGCCGGGCCGTCGAGGAGCTCCGGCGGGAAGCTCGAGAGCCACTCCAGATTCCCGGTCACCGTCCGCCACCAACCCCAGTCGCCGCCCAGGACGCCGGTCACGCGATCGCGGTTGATGCCGCTCTCATCGCCGGCAAGCCGGTGGTCGAGCAGGATGGCGGCGATGTCCGAGGCGTCCTTGGCGTTGAGCTGGGCGATCTGCAGCTTGGTCAGGAGCAGGTCGGCCAGGCTCAGCGTCAGCGCGTCGATGGTCAGCCTGGCGCCGACCTCGAGGCGATGGCACATGACGAACTGCCCGACCAGGACGTCGATGTGGCCGAGAGGCCCGGAGAACATCATCCGCGAGCGGCCGTGCAGGGCGTTGAATCGCTCCTCTCCCCTGTAGCCGGCCGCCTCCAGCGCCTGGCCGAGGCGGTAGGCGGCGCGGGAGGTGACCATCAGGTCGAGGTCGTGGTAGCTGCGGCGCAGTGGACCGGCCGACGCGGTCGGGCAGCGGATGGCGACGGCGACACCGCCCAGCAGCCGGGCGGGCAGGCCCTGGTCGCTGATACCGGTGACGAGGTCGGCCGCCTCCCTGGGCAGATCCACGTCAACCCGTGGTGAGGAGGTGGCTCTGGTAGTTCCCCTCTTCGTCGAATTGGACGAGCGCCCCCTTGAGGACGCCCGACCCGTACTCCGACCCGGGGTTGAGGCAGACGGTCCCGCCGCTCCGCCAGGTGCCCGCCGACTCGTGGATGTGCCCGTGCAGGCCGACCACCGGCCGGTAGCGCTCGATGGCGGCACGGACGGCGGTGCTGCCCACCGGGACGTCGACCGGACGGCCGCCCTCCATCACCGGCCGCAGGTCGCCGTCGAGCTTGGTCGCCGTGTCCAGTCCGGAAGCGTAGGGAGGGCAGTGGAAGTTGAGGACCAGCCTGGCATCCCCTGGAGCCGGCCCCAGCAGCTGGTCGATCTGCGTGCCGAGCTCCTCCTCACTGAACTCTCTGGCCGTGTTCCAGGGCGTCGGGTTGGTGTTGCCGAGGCTGGCCAGCGTGATCGGCCCGACCTCGAGCAACTCGCGCTCGGGGAACTGGACACGCGGATCCTGCCGGAGCTTGTCGTCGATCTCCAGGGGGTCGTCGTTGCCGGGTGTGATGATGCAGGGCAGGTCGGGGTCGAGCCGCTCGGCAGCGAGAGCGCACCAGCCCTGGAGCTGCTCGACGATGACCTCGGCGAAGAGGCGCTCCCGGTAGTCGACGTCGTCGGTCAGCCGCTGCCGCTCCTCGTCGGTGCAGTAGCGCGGGTACATCCCGGCCGCCCTGAGGTTGGCGATCGCGGCCTCCAGCTCATCGCCGGAGAGGGTGCGGAGAGCCCCGTCGTAGACCATCGAGGTCCGGCCCGAGCCAAGGTCGGTCATGGGCACGATCGCCTTGCCGGCGACATCGCCACCCAGGATCAGGGCGTCGCACTCATAGACCCTCGCCGCCGCCAGGAACTTGCGGAAGCACCGCTCCGACCCGTGGATGTCGGTCGTGAAGTAACAGCGGAAGCCCTTCTTCGCGGCCGCTCCGCGGAGGCGGCCGAAGAGCCTCTTCACCGGTCCTCCCGAGGACGCTCCGACGCTGTCATTCGGGCGGGAGCTCGCGCATCGCGAGGTCGAGGTTCAGGCCCCGGCGACGGAGCGCCGTACGGGAGGCGAAGTAGAAGACGAGGCCGAGCAGGCTGGCGACGACGAGGCAGCCGATGGAGACGGCGTCGTAGCCACCCGAGACCTGGGTCTGCGTCGCCTCGTAGTAGAAGAGCACCCCCTGAAGGATGAAGGAGGCGACCCCGACCACGGTCACCGTCGGCACACCGAACAGGTTCTCCACGACCAGCACCTTCTGCGCCACCGAGTAGAGGTCCTTGCGGCGCCAAGGGAGGATGGCAGCGCAGAGGCTGGAGAGCATGTAGATGGCGATCAGGATCAGGAACATGTTCCGGGTCGCCTCGAGGACGCTGGTGAAGATGACCAGGATCGTGGTCACGAGCATGAAGAATCCGACGATCAGGGCGGCGTTGAGGGGGATGTGGCTCTTCGGCCGGACGTCGGCGACGAACGACGGCAGAACCTGGTCGAAGGAGAGGGCGAAGAGGAGCCGGGTCAGGATCAGCGCCCCGGCGAGGATCAGCGAGAGGACTCCCGCGGCGAAGCCGATTGCGATGAGCACCTTGCTCACGGGGTCGGTGCCGATGATGAGCGCGTACGACGGAACGTAGGCGGTGACGCCGCCGGCGATCTTGGCGTAGGCGGTGGGGTCGTTGGTCGAGAGGTAGGCTGCGGACTGGGCGAAGTCGAGGCCGACGGTGTGGCGGAAGACGAGCCAGGCGGCCAGCGTCAGGACCAGCATCACCGCCAACGCGGCCAGCGTCGAGAGCCGGAAGGTCCACGCCGGCCGGCGCAACTCGCCCCCGGTGTAGGTCGCGAACGCACCGCCGCCGTAGAGGCCGCCGACCAGCGCCATCGAGCCGAACACCTCGCCCCAGTGCACTCCGGCGTGGAGGCCGGCACCGCGCGCCTTGCTGATGATCTGGGCGTAGGCGTTGGCGCTCCCGGCGTGGTGATTGAAGGCTGTCTGAAACGTCTGCGGGCTGTGCAGGGCGAACTCGAGAATGAGGAGAAGGACGGAGATGATGCCGAGGATGACCGCCCAGAACATGATCCGGGCGAG